>RDYZ01000034.1 GCA_004293855.1 Oscillatoriales cyanobacterium
GCGATGGAACCCTCGAACATGATGCGATCGCTCGGTAGTGTCTTCGGTATGGCGCGTTAGTTTGACCCGATAGACACGATCGATCACATCGACCCCAAAGCTCGGCGCATTCTGTTCGAGATCTTCCCAGACCTTGAACGCTCCGAGCTTTTACCTAAACCTTTGGATCAAAATTGTGCCCCAAACGCGAATAAGCCCAACCAACCGGGTCGGGCTTACATAACGACGTTACGTAGACTTTTCAAGCAATTGGCTCTGAAGGCAGAGCAGACAAAATCGAGCAAAGAACACATCAGGTAAGGGTGAACTGCATCATAGCAACAACCAACCGCTACATCGTCTTGCCGTTACGGGCATAGGTTTGGTAAAACCCAGACTTTGCTGGTCTCACCACGTTTCTAAGGCGGTGCAGGGCAGCAGCTACGAGCCGAAGTGACCATCCGATCAACACCCTAACAATCACTTCAAAAATGGATTTGATTTAAGGAAGATTGATTTAGGTCTCCCTCGGGTGTATGGATATACACTAGCATTTGATATTCTTATCTCAGTCATTAGTTTAACGAACTTAACAATTTCCCAAAAAAAGCGATCGCTGCATTTTTTTTGCTAAGATAGCGAAGCGCTAAAGAAATTGAGCGCAACACGGCTCGGTAGCTCAGTTGGTTAGAGCAGGGGACTCATAAGCCCAAGGTCGCGTGTTCAAGTCACGCTCGAGCCATAGATTTTTAAGCATAGAGTTCAAAGCCAGTCTTTACGTGTCCGTCAAGTAGACAAGCTGTTCGGACAGTTCGGCTTCCGTATCGAGTACGGCGATCGGCTGGGCTCCCCGTGCCAGATCGTAGATGAGGCCGACGGCGCGATCTTCATCCATCCCGTGAAACTGGGCGACCGTTTCTTGGACGAGCTGATCGATCGCCATGCACTGCTGATTGACCACACGATCGACCATAAATTCAGTAACCGTTGCGATCGAGGGTGCATCACTGGGCATCGTGTTGGGTTGCATCTCAAAGAAACCAAACTGTTGCAACAGCGTGCAATTTTTGAGTAAATCGGTTTCACGCATCAAGCTTTGGAGACGCGGTAAATCGGGAGTGCTATCACCCACCACCAAATCCCCCGACAGTGCATCATTGACCAGGGCATGATAGGTCACCAGGTAATGAACGGAGGCGAGATCCGGGATGAAATGCTGGTGATGATCCGCTTGGAAAATCTCCTGGTAGAGCTGATAACCGCGATTACTGGAGACGCCCAGACTTTCGGCACGAATCAGGCGCAGAGCCGTGCAGCGATCGGCGGCGAGGGCATCGTTACATGCCTTCAGGACGTTATAGAGTTTGACCAGGTTGACATCTTCCGACCAGACCACGCCGACTTTTTCGCCAGTGACGGGCGATCGATAGCTGATCGAATAACTGGCGTAGGTGCGGCTTTGCAGGACGCGCGATCGCACATCGGCGATCTCCAGCACGTCCAGCACTTCTGCAAACATCTGGATCAGTTCTGGCGTGGCGTACTGGCGAATCTTTTCAACTCGTGCTTGGGTTTGGTTGAATTTTTTCAGCCAGACGAGCTTGAAGGCGGCGCGGGGATCGGCTTCGGCGCTGCGGCTGGCGGGGGCGATCGGGGTACGACTGGCTGGCGGTTGGGGCGGTGTTTCGGCGATCGTTTCCGGAACAATTTCGGCATCGATGATCGCCTCACGCTCGCGGGCGGCTTGCTCCGCAGAGCGAGTTACAGGAGCGGAATCCTCCGCGATCACAGCCTGATCACGCTCTTCTAGGATGACATCGGTTGTTTCGAGTCGATCCAACGGTTGTGAAACGGGACTAAAGGCTGGGGCATCGCTTCCCGTCAAGGCTGCACGAGGCGGGTTCCCAGACATCAGCGGTTGCGGGTTGCGTTGACGCTCGGCCAGATCATCCTGTAGCAGGGCGATTTTGGTTTCTTGAAACAACCGCCGCCCGAGGATTAAGGTATTGCGCGGTCGAGTCTTGCCGCCGGGAAATTTTTCCTCGAGGTGATGGCGATGCAGCGGATAAATCGGCGATTCAGGCTGGGGTCGCGCCTGGTAGTGCAGCAGGTAAAGACGGCTCGCCCAAAGGGCTTCCGCTTGATCAAGGCCGATTTGCTTGAGCTTGAGGAAGTTATCGATCCGATCGCGATCGGTCTGGGGGATGCGATCGTAATTTTGCCGCCAAGTATCCGTAATGATGCTGATCAGCACAAGAAAATTCTTCAGCTTTTGGGTATGAATCATCGCATTGACGCGAAACAGTGCTTCGATATCAAGCTGGCCGTCGCGGTTGCGGGCAATATTATCGAGCTGATCAAAGCAGAGGACGATCGGCTGGGTTTCCACGGCAATGCGGCCAAAATTCGCCATCATTTTCTGTGCCGCCTCTTCCGTATCGATGCACGATCGCACGCCCAAACGTCGCAGCGTCTCGTCATCGAGATCATCGCCGCGTAACCATTCGCAGGCTTCCGAATAGGTGCGCTTATCGGTCAGGCTGAACAGCACCCCGAAAAATTCCTGGGCGTTGTAAATTCCCGACGGGTACGATTCCAACAGCTTACGGACAAACACCTGACGCTCACCGCGCAGCCGATCGATCATCGATCGTTGCTTAAACGCCTTCATGCCCTGAAGCCACAGCAAAAGCTGCGATTCCTCCCGTCCCTCCGGCGTTTCGAGCAAACTATCGACGGTGTAGCGCAAAATATGCCGCCAAATGTAATCACTCGCCGTGAACGGTTCGATATAGGCGAAAAAGGCTTTCGGGTTGAGTTTGCGCTTGATGCGACCGAGGAGGTAGGTTTTGCCGGAGCCGGTTTCACCGTCGAGGATGGCGGTGCGGGTACGTCGATCGCCCGTCACGCGATCGAGAATCGCTTCGAGTTCGTCGATCGTCTCCGCATGAATCGAATCAACCGTCAGATCCGGGTTTTGTTCCTCTTGCCAAAAATTCCCCGACCAGAATGTTTCCGTGTCGAAGGGGTTGGGGTCACGCTGGATGATGCGATCGATCGAAAGCATGGCGGGAAGGGGTGAATGACGAGGAGGAATGGAACCGGTCAGACGGTATTAGGCAGAATTCGGCGAAATCAAGTCAAGCTATCAAGAAGTGGGTCGTGCTGGAGCGGAATTGAACAACACCGTTAGGTCCGAATCAGAAAAAAGAGCGGGCCACCGATATCCTGGGGAATACCCGCATTGATTTGCTCAGGCGTATAGTGAGCCGCTTCCTGAAGTGAACTCAGTTCAAGACGGTCTTCCCGTTGTAGGGCATAGAGAGCCTGATCGAGCATCTCGCGATCCATGACGGTGTGCAGGCGATCGCGAAGGTGATAGATCGGTAGATAGTTGTGTGTGTTGTACTGACGGTCAAGCTGGGCAATCAGATCATAGAGTTGATCGCTGGTCAGCCCTGCGTGAGAGGTTTGCAGAGGTTGGGCAACTGGAGGGGGGGGCGTTGCGACGGTGGAGCTGACGGATAGGGGTGGCGTTACCCCCTGGGGATCAGCGCTAGAAGCTGACACCGGCTCCAGGAGTACCGGTGATGACGTCTCAGGAAGGCTAGATGGGTTGAGATTCTCGACGATGGCTCGTGCGGGCTTGGCTTCGGGTGAGCGGGTCTGAAATTTCCGCAGAAAGCGCAGATAATCCGCCAGATGATCAAGGCTGAGTTCGAGGGCCGTACCACTGGGGGTGAATTCTTCGCGCAAGTAGTCCAAACCACGCTGGGTGAGCCATACCGTCTCGATCGTGGTTTTTTCGGCTTTGATAAACCCCCGATCGAGGGCTCGCCCGATCGCCGTCTGGAGCCGATCGCCCGCCAGTGGCACGTCTTTCACCTCAACGCTCCCGTCACACCCCGCCTGCAATAGGGTAATTTCATCCGCCGACACCGGTAAGCGCTGGGTGTCGAGCTTGAGCAGCGCCCGCCCCGCCGGAGCAAGCCGAAATCGCGTCACCTGCTCGTCACAATCGACCAAACCCCGATCGCGTAAAACCCGGCACAAACTATCGCGTTCAGATGCTTTTGTGCGTAAGTTCGGCTTAATGGACGCGATCGGAGCCTGGTAATCCGGCGATCCCAAAAGCTTTAAGACAAATTTTAATTCTCGCGAGTCCATAGGGTAGGCCAAGCAGTGGACGATAACGATAGTAAAGCGATCAACGATCCCAAACGATCAGGCACGAACTTATGCACGCCGATCGCCCGTAACTCTAGCGTAAATCCTCAACCGATGGGCGATCGATGCCCTTATCCCTACGGTGTATACACATTTCTAATCAACCCGAAACAGGGCTTGACCCTCTCCCGAAATCCCCTTCGACCAGCTCAGGGTATCGCCTCTCCCTCACGAGGGCGAGGGACTTTGAACACCTGAGTTTTAGCTCTACTCCCCTTCTCCCAAGACGGGAGAAGGGGCTGGGGGATGAGGGAGAGCGATAACGTAACGGTTACAGGCCGTTATGGATACACCACCACCGGAATACTACGGTTAAGCGTGTTTACTTCCCGATCGGCCAACACCGACATAACGCATACCCGCCGCTGTAATCACCGTGGGATCGAGGAAATTACGACCATCGATCATCAAGGGATTGTTCATGAGCTTTGTCATTTTGCCGTAATCGAGATCGAGGAATTGTTTCCAATCCGTCACCAAGACCAGGGCATCACAATGATCCGCCAAGCGCTCGGGGTCTGTTTCCACATCCACCCCGGTTAAACCAAACCGCATCCCAGTTTGGGAGACGATCGGGTCAAAGGCTTTGACCTTAGCGCCGAGGCGGTTGAGGTTTTCGATCAGGAGCAACGACGGAGCATCGCGCATGTCGTCGGTGTCAGGCTTGAAGGTCAGACCGAGTAAGCCGATGACCTTGCCCTTGAGGATTTTTAGCTCCTGTTGGAGTTTTTCGAGAGCGAGCAAGCGCTGGCGGCTGTTCACCTCAACGGCAGCTTTGAGTAACTGGGCATCGTAGCCATAGTCATCGGCGGTATGCACGAGCGCTGACACATCTTTCGGGAAGCAGGAACCACCCCAGCCGATCCCCGCTTGCAGGAACTTGTTACCAATCCGGGAATCAAGACCGATACCTTCCGCAACTTGGGTGACGTCAGCACCGACCCGATCGCAGATGTTAGCGACTTCGTTAATGAAGCTAATTTTGGTCGCGAGGAACGAGTTCGCCGCGTATTTGATCATTTCTGCCGAGTTGAGGTCGGTTTTGACCACAGGAACCGGCGGCAACGTCTTATCTTCAGCGTGGACACGATTCACGATCGGCTCATAGAGTTGTTCCATCAGCTCGATCGCTCGAGTGTTGTTACTGCCCAGAACAATCCGATCGGGGTTAAAGGTATCAAAGATGGCCGACCCCTCGCGCAGAAATTCAGGGTTACTCACCACATCAAACTCCGCCGCGATCTCGCTGGCGTCGCCCTGAGCTTTTTTACGCTCGGCGATCCCATCCAAGACGATCATGCGTACCCAGTCACCGGAGCCGATCGGCACGGTGGACTTATTCACAATGACCTTATAACCGCCGGTTAGGTGTTCACCAATGCCACGCGCAACGGCTTCAACGTAGCGGGTGTCGCTCTCACCCGTCGGCAACGGCGGGGTTCCCACGGCGATAAACATAATGTCCGCATGGGACACACCGGCAGCGAGATCGGAGGTGAACTCCAGGGTTCCCGCCTCGATCGCGCTGGTCATCACTTCGGACAAACCGGGCTCATAGATGGGCGATCGACCCGCCTGCATCATCTTGACCTTTTCTTCGTTGTTGTCCACACAAATCACGTGATGACCCGTATAGGCAAGACAAGCGCCTGTTACGAGACCAACGTAGCCAGTACCAATAACACAAACACGCATAGGTATCTCAATCCTTAAAATTACTTGATGACTAGGGCGATCCTCAGATCGATGCATCCCTAGACCATACTGGTGGAGTCAGACAGAAACAGTCCAGAGCCAGGATACAGACCCAATAGACTGGCAATTACACCGACTGTAACCGCTACAACGGTTTTCGTGCGTGCGGCCTATCGCCTGCCTTGAGTTTAGGGTGCAACTAAACGATCGCGGAAATCAGCAATTGTTTTTTCCAGTCCTTCTTTCAATTCGATCGTTGGTTCCCAGCCTAGCCAGGTTTTGGCACGGGTGATGTCCGGCTGACGCTGGGTGGGATCATCCTGGGGCAAGGGTTCATAGATAATCTCAGCGTCTGGATTGACCATACGTTGGATGGTTTCCGCTAACTGAAGAATGGTGTACTCGCCGGGATTGCCAATATTGATCGGGCCGAGGTGTTCGTCATTTTCCATCAGGCGGATCATGCCCTCGATTAAATCGGAGACATAACAAAAACTCCGGGTTTGGCTGCCATCGCCGTAGACCGTGAGCGGGATGCCTTTCAGGGCTTGGACGATAAAGTTACTGACCACACGTCCATCGTTTTCGAGCATTCGCGGGCCGTAGGTGTTGAAGATTCGCATCACACGGATATCGACACCGTTTTGACGATGGTAGTCAAAGGCGAGGGTTTCGGCGACGCGCTTGCCTTCGTCATAACAACTGCGAATCCCGATCGTGTTGACGTTCCCGCGATACTCTTCGGGCTGCGGGTGCACATCGGGATCGCCGTAGACCTCCGAGGTGGAGGCGAGCAAAAATCGTGCTTTGACACGTTTCGCCAAACCCAGCATGTTCAACGTTCCAACGACGTTGGTTTTGATGGTTTTGACGGGGTTGTATTGGTAGTGAACCGGTGAGGCGGGACAGGCGAGGTGATAGATCCGATCACACTCCAGGCGAATTGGCTCAGTGATATCGTGGCGGATCAACTCGAAATTGTGGTGACCAATCCAATGATCGATATTGCGCTTTGTGCCGGTAAAGAAGTTGTCGAGACAGAGGACATCATGTCCCTGTTCCATCAGTCGATCGATGAGGTGAGAGCCGAGAAAGCCCGCTCCCCCCGTGACCAAAATTTTCATAGCGATTGGTTGCTTGAACGTATCAGAGGCATGGGTCAGTTTGAGGTTGCGTCAGGTCGTCCCGGACGCCAAAAATAGGGGCGAACACGAACGATTTTCCCGACGAAACGTTGGTCTGTTGTGGTTCTACGGTATCTTGCGAAAGAGAAAAGTGTCTATTGCATGACTTGTACTACTCCAGGCGCTGAACCGGTCGCTCAGGACGATCGGTTACGGTTACAGAGGGATCAACACACCCGAATCCGTCATCCTTATCCTTGGTTATCCGCGATCGATATCTTCCACAGCTTCCATGCTGCGCGAATGCCCTTCTCGAACACCCGTCTCGCTTACCATCCCACTCCTCCAATCATGCCGCAGGCGCGATCGCATTCCGAAACCCCAAAGCCGGTTCCTCCGATCGATCCGCGAACCCGGATTGATCAACCTCGTAGCAGCCCCAAGCCCGACAGTTGGGCTGGTCTGAGCTGTGAGTCTATGGCCGTGACTCAACCAAGAAATCAAGCGATAAACCAACCGACAAATCAAGCGATGACTCAACAGGTCTTGACGTGGAGCCTAGGCATCATCCTGTGGGTAACGATCGCGCTTGGTGTGCAGCTACCGATCGCCCCAATCGCCCAAGCTGCCCCACTCACCTGCCGTCCGTACCACGATCGGGAAGTTTGCATCGATCGCATTAAACGCAGCGCGAAAAACTACTGGGAATATCGTGTGAACCTCACCATCGATGGTCAGAAGCAGCCCGAAGATTTGCTCGACTGTCGCCATTACCAACGGATCGATCGTGACGGCTTCATCGAACCTTTTTCGGCTCATGATGTGGGACGCTTCGTGTGTCGGTACTTCAATCATCGTGATTGGCGTTGATTGTTAAGTATTAAATGCTGGAGGATTCAGACTTGATCATCGGGCTCTGATTTTGGGGTTTAATGTTGATAATTTCAGTGATCAGAGTCTGTCTTCACGGGAAATTTTGGGTGTAACTATAGTTAGATTTAATCCACTTGAATGATGGAACTGAGCGAGACTAGATAACCTGGATTTAATCTACTTGAGCGGCTTCACTGAACGATTCCGTTAACCTTAATCAGCGGATGACGATTTACCGCTAAGATTGAGAACTATGGCAAGCCTTGATATCCTCGGAACTCCCCACGCCTACAGGCTAAGCGAAGCGAGACCGAATCAACCCGTTTTTGTATTTCTGCATGGTTGGCTACTGAGCCATCATTATTGGCAACCACTCGTCGATCAACTGTCGCCGGATTTTCAATGTTTAACCTACGATATGTCGGGTTTTGGGGAATCTCAACCGATCGCCAAAGATGACCCCGAGCGGGATTATTCACCGCGCTACTATGCCCGTGAACTGCAAATCCTCCTCACCGAACTCCAGATCGATCGTGCATGGCTCGTCGGTCACTCCCTCGGCGGTACGATCGCCCTCTGGACGGCGCGTCAGTGTCCTGAGCGCGTCTGTGGCGTGACCTGCGTGAATGCAGGCGGCGGAATTTACCTCGCGGAAGAGTTCGATCGCTTTCGATCCGCAGGCTCGAAAATGTTGCAGTGGCGTCCGGGTTGGTTGCAATACCTGTTTGGTTTGGACTTGCTGTTTGCACGGGCCAATGTGGCAAGTGCGATCGATCGATGTTGGGGCAGTCAGCGTGTCAAGGACTTTTTAAGTGCCGATGAAACTGCCGCACGGGGCGCTCTCCTCGATTCAACCACCGAGGAAGAGGTGCATAAATTGCCGCAAGTGGTGGCGGAACTGAGCCAACCGGCTTACTTTATTGCGGGCTTGCAGGACACGATCATGCCGCCGAAATATGTCCACCATCTAGCGAGCTTTCATCCCGATTTTCAGCAGTGTGGCGCAAATACGATCGAGCTCGATCGTTGTGGTCATTTCGCCATGTTGGAACAAACCACACAGGTCGCGAATCATTTGCGCGATGTGAGTGATAAATACGCCGCCTATTTTGCCTGACAACTGACCAAGAATTAGCATTTTTTGACCGTGATGTATTAGTTATTCAGGATTTTTTTCTAAATTTTGATTAAGTTCTCACCCGATCAAAGATTTTTTAATTCAGTCTAAAAAATGCTGAAATCTTTACGGGCTAGGGATTACAGCATAGTTTAGATATAGGTTCTTCCTCCTCGTTCCCACACTCTGCGTCTACGGTGTATACACATTTCTGATAAATCCGAATCAGGGCTTGACCCTCTCCCTAAATCCCTCTCCCTCACAAGGGCGAGGGACTTTGAAAACTTTAGTTGTACGCCTACTCCCCTTCTCCCTGATTAGGGAGAAGGGGCTAGGGGATGAGGGTTAACGATGATGTAACAGTTCAAGTGAGTTATGTATACACGGTAGACGCAGAGCATAGGAACAAGAGGTGAACGAGGGGTGATTACATTGATCGTTTTGAGTGTCAACCCGCACTATTCGTGTTGCGAAGGCTACGCCAACGACTCCGCTCAACGGCTCTCTGGGTATTCTGAAACCCCTTGAATTGACTATCAGTTCTCTAGATATTAGATGTGGCAGTCAAGAGAATGGATTAGAGTAAACCTTTTTGCTGTAAATAAGACTCAAAAATCTGTCCTTTCTCAATCACAATTTCAATACCTGAGTCAATCATATCTTCGGCTAAATACCTAGCATAATGAGTTACAAAGGTATTTTTTGTTAACATAGTTTCAGGTAACTGATTAAATTGCATCAACAGCAGATCAATCAAATCAGGAAATAGTTGAGGTGCTTTAGCAATTCCTGATTCACCAGCATTGTATACCGTTTGTAATAGGTCATTCCAACGATTTAAGGCTTCCGTATCATCAATGTTGGTTGACCATCTGATAAACGTCGATCGAAACTCATTCAGAAAAGCGTCGATGTCACCCTTGTGTTTGTTAAATAAGGTTTGTTCAAAGCGAGATGGTTGTAAGACCATATTCTCTCCGGTTCTCCCGACGCAAGGACTCAAGACTTAAGCCTCTTTTGAGAGTATAGACATAAATTTCTTGGCTGTATTGGTTTGAGCTGTTACTGACAAACGTCTGCCGATATAGTTAGGTTGAATCTTTCCCGTTATTTTGCTTGGGATTTTGGGAAAGGATGGGTTTGTCTGACACCTGTTCATTGTAAATCACACCCCAATCGTAACCAAAATGATGTCTGATATTAAATTACTCGTACTCGATATTGATGGGACAATTTCGGGCCGATCGAATGGGGTGAGTGAACCGGTAAAGCAAGCGGTGCAAGCGGTGCAGGCCCAGGGAATTCGCGTCGCGATCGCCACGGGGCGAATGTATCGATCGGCGAAACGTTTCCATCGTGAAATTGGCTCGGATTTGCCCCTCATTTGTTACCAAGGAGCATGGATCGCCGATCCACAAACCGATGTTCGCCTACGTCATACGCCGCTCTCGCAGTCGATCGCGCTCGAATTGATCGAGCTCTTAGCAGAACCGGAATGGTCATCATTATCGGTTCATTGCTACATCGACGATCGCCTGATCGTGAACGACTTTAGCGCCGACACTCAAGCCTACGTCGCCCGATCGCAGATCCAACCTGAAGTCATCCCCGATCTCGCCGCCTTCATCGCCCAAAACGTCCCGACCAAACTCCTTGCCCTCAGTGCCGACACCGATCGCATCACCCGCCTACTACACCACGTCCGCGATCGCTACCACCCCGATGACCTCTACCTCACCACCTCAACCCCCCACTTTTTCGAGGCCACCCACCCGCAGGCCAACAAGGGCACTGCCGTACAGTATCTCGCGGAGGAATATCTGGGTTTGTGTGCCGACCAGGTCATGGCGATCGGTGATAATTACAACGATTTGGAAATGCTGATCTATGCCGGGATTGGAGTGGCGATGGGGGATGCGCCGTCGGGGGTGAGCGATCGTGCGGATTGGGTGGCGCCATCGGTTGAAGCGGATGGGGTCGCGGCGGCGATCGAGCGATTTATCTTGAATCGGGATCAAATCGCAGTGTAATCCGCTCGAAGCTTGGCCCGATCCCTTGTTCAATTCAACACATCTTCATCGAGGGTTACCACCTCTCCACCGAAAAAATTGGCGAGCTGTTGCGCAGCATTGGCAATCTCCGATTCATCCCACTGACGGCTCGAGGTGGAGACGATCGGAGAACGATGGCTAGCGGTGGTCGGTGGTGGCGTGACGGGTGGCGTGACAGGTTGTGTGACGGCTGGTACGGCGGGTGGTGTTGCTAATGGGGTGGGGAATGGGGTCGGTGGTGGCGGGGTTGGGGCTGGAGGAGTTGCGGGAGTCGCAGACGGTGGGGAGACGGAGAACTCGGGAGCCGGTGTCGGGGTGGATGGCACAGGCGGAGGAGTGACACCGATCGGGGTAGGGGTCGGATAGACCGTAGCGGTGGGAGGTGATGCTGAAAATGGTGTGACGGGAGTGGTGGGGACAGCGGGAACAGTGGGAGCAGCGGCAACAGAAAAGGGTGGGCTTGGAGCCGCAGGCAAACTCGCCGTCGGGGTGAGAGGTTGGCGCGGATCGACGATCGGGGCGGGTATCTGAGCCTCGACCGCAACATCGATCGCAATGCCGATCGGTGTCCCAAACACATAGCTAAACGCGGTCTCAATATCACCTTGCTTGCGTTTGACCACCGACTGAAGCGCCGACGCTAACACCGAAATCCGCGCCGTTTTGCCATCGAAGGCACTCAGGCGACATTTTTGATTGAGCAGTTCTCGAGTGGCTCGCATTTGGATATGACTGAGCACCTGCTGCCAAACCTGGGGCAAGTTAAACACAGGAGTTTCGGCGGTAGGTGCGGTGGTTACGGGCGGGGCTGCGTCCACCGCTACCGGAACATCTCCAGAAGCTGAGGGCATTTCCCAGGGCGATCGGTGTTCGGGGGGAATGGCTGGTGGTGGGATCGGGGTGGTGGCGCTACTGGTGTGGTGGGTGTAGGTTGGTGCGGTGTATTCGGTGCGGGTGGCGGGAACCTCTGGCGACATATCCGGATCGATCGCGTCCCAATCGGCATGGTCATCCTCGGCTGATCCGTTGGGTGTGGGGTGGGTAGACGGAGGGGCAAGCGTCGTGGCGGCGATCGGTTCAGATGGATTGGATGATGGATCGGGCGTCAGATTTGGGACGGTAAGCGTGGGGGTTGCCCCACTCGGGGTAGCGGCTGGGGGTGCAGTAAAAGATGGCGGCGTGGTGGTGGTCAGAGGTGGAGGGGATGGAGCCACCGATGAGACGATCGCCGGTGGTGCTGCATTCCAGGCTGGATTCGTGTGGAATGGGGCTGGGGCGTTTCCCGAGGTCTGCGACATGCCACCACCCGATCGCGCCGCGATCGCCGAGGGTAACAGACCTAGCAAACTAACTTCCAGCCACAAACGCGGCTGTGTCGTATTTTTGATCTGACTCTCACAGCTACGCAAATGCTGGCCACCCAGCAAAATTTGTTCGATACTCCAGCCCTGGGCAAATTCGCACAGTTCCGGCCATGTTGCGCTGGTTACGCTGGTGAGGGATTGCCGATCGCTGGCCGTCTTCGCGATCAGAAAATCACGGTAAAAGTTGGCCAAACTTTGTAACACCGTTAGCGGTTCGCGTCCCCGATCGAGCATGGATCGACAACAATCCAGCACAGCTTCCGGGCGATCGCTGGCGATCGATTGCACCAGATTCAGCAAATCTCGCTCCGGTACTGCGCCGACCAAATCCCAAACGTGTTGGGGCTGGATGCGCTCATCGAGCAAACTGAGCTGATCGAGCAAACTTTCCGCGTCACGCATTCCCCCCTGGGCGATTTGTGCCACCAGTGTTAGGGCTTCCGGGGAAACATCGATGTTTTCGATCGTGGCAATCTGCGCGAGATGATCGACCATCGCATCGAGGCGAATCCGGCGATAGTCAAACCGCTGACAGCGCGAAATAATGGTTGGTAACACCCGTTGGGGATCGGTGGTTGCCAGGACAAAAACCACGCGATCGGGCGGTTCCTCCAGGGTCTTGAGCAGCGAGTTAAACGCCGCCGTACTCAGCATGTGACACTCGTCGATGGCGTAGACCTTATAGCGACACTTCACCGGTGCAAATTGGGCCCGTTCGATCAGTTCGCGGATGTTATCAACGCCGGTATTGCTCGCCGCGTCGATTTCGATTACGTCTACGGCGGAACCATTGGTAATCGATCGACAAATCTCGCACTGACCGCAGGGCGTCGCCGTTGGCCGATCGCTCGCCTCACAGTTTAGCGACTTCGCCAAAATCCGAGCGCTCGAGGTCTTCCCCGTACCACGCGGCCCGCTAAACAGATAGGCCGGTGCGATGCGCTGCTGTCGAATGGCGCTGGTTAGCGTATTGGTAATCGCCTCCTGACCCACCAAATCCGCAAAGGTGGCGGGGCGGTATTTGTGGTGGAGGGGTTCGTAAGCCATGATCCTGGACGCAAACAAGGGGAGCCGATCGCAACAGAGAGAGACCTAACCTTACCGAACATTCTGACACTCGCGCCCTGCGATATCGACCCAAGC
>RDYZ01000396.1 GCA_004293855.1 Oscillatoriales cyanobacterium
GTTGGCGAACTGAGTACTGGTGAAACGCTGCAACTCTCGTCAGCAGTGGGTACGCCATCGCTAGGCACTCCGGCGATGACCACGACGTTAACCGAGGGAACTGACCCCGATAAAGTGGCGGCAGATAAGCGACCCACTCAATATCGCATTGACGTTGCGACGATTACCGAAGGTAAGCTTTACCTTGGCAATCCGACGACAGGTACAGGTGTTGAGATTAATGCAACCAAAAACACGATCGCCGCCGCCGATCTCGCGAATCTGTTCTTCCAAGCCGATGGTGGTGCAAACGGTGTCTTTGACGGTGGTGTGGCGATCAAGTACGTGGCGATCGATGAAGATGGCCTCGAAGATCCGACACCGGGGACGATCTATCTAAATCCAACGAACATTCCACCGGATACGGATAATTCTTCTGAGGAAATTCCCCAAGGCGAAACTGCTAAAATTCCCGGCTTAGGCGGCAACGACCCCGACGGCATTGTTGATGAATATGTCGTAACACAGTTACCGACAGGTGGCATCCTCTACCTGGGTGACCCGGCAACTGGTGGTACACCGATCGTGCCGACCGGTAGCACTTTTAATCCAGCCACGCCAGGAACTGAAACCCGTCTCACCCCAGCGAATCTCAATAACATTTACTTTGCAGCGAATCCCGGTACAGCTTCCGTACCGTTCACCGGCTCGACGTTTAAATATGCTGCGATCGATAACGATAACGTCATCGATCCCGAACCGGCCACGGTCACGCTGACCACACCACCGGAAACCACCGGCGGCAAGCTCCCGCAACGCCGGGAATCGATCCCGATGGTGGTGCGATCGTCAAATACCGCATCACCGAACTCCCCGACACCGCCGACGGTACGCTCTATATCGGTAATCCCAACGTTCCTGGTTCCGGCGCGGTTCAAGTTGCAGCGGGTCAAGATCTAACGCCTGCCCAGCTCGCGAATCTCTACTTCGACGCGGAACCGGGCTTTAACGGTGGTGCATTTAAGTACGCCGCGATCGATAACGAGGGCAGCATCGACCCGACCCCGGCGGTGTATACGCTGAACGGGCCACCGGAAACCAACGACGCTAGCGGCAAAGTCAATCCGGGTCAGGTGATTCAGCTCTCCACACCTGGCTCTGGTACGACCGTGATGAGTACTGTACTCAGTAACGGTATTGATCGTGATGGAACCGTCACGAATTATCGCATCGATCTCAGTAGCTTCAATCCGGCTCAGGGTCAGCTCTATATCGGCAATCCAGCGAATGGCGGCACGTTAATCACCAACGCGAACAATACGATTACAGCGGCCAATCTTGCAAATCTCTACTTTGATGCCGACGACACCAATTTTACGGGTGTTGAGATCAAGTACGTGGCGATCGATAACGATAACCTTGCAGATCCGACGCCCGGTACGATTTCCCTCGTTCCTGCTACTGGAAACCTACCACCGAATTCGGTAGACGCCACGGCACTAGTCGAGAAAAACACACCGAAACAACTGATCGACACAGCGAACAATCCTTTCCTCCGTGCTACCGATCCCGAAGACGCTCCCAATACTCTGACCTATCGCATCGTCGATTTACCGGATGCTGCCGATGGTGTGCTGGTGTTGCGCAATCCGGGCACGGGAGCGGAAACGTCTGTTACCAATACCACTGTTCTGAGTCCAGCCGACCTCGCCAATCTCTACTTTAACCCGACACCGGGCTTTAATGGTGGTTCGTTTACCTATCGTGCGTTTGACGAAGACGGTGGCGTTGAAATTACACCTGCGACGGTGACGCTACAGGCTGCGCCCAACACCAACACCGTTATTGAGAATGTTCCCGTTGATAGCACGATCGCGATCGACGGCATCATCAATGGTGCAACGATCCCCCTCACGGACTATGATACTCCCGGTGGTAATGACCCTGACGGCTCGATCGCATCCTACGAAATCCTGACGCTACCCGACCCCAACGACGGTACACTCTACCTCGGCAACCCCGACAACGGCGGCACACTGATCGAAGCGGGCGACAAACTCCCCGCGAATCGCATCACCGATCTGGTCTTCGTTAGTAGTACCAGCTTCAACGGCACGAGCTTCACCTACCGCGCGATCGATAACAACAATAACGCCGACCCGACCCCGGCGACGGTCTTCCTCAACGCGCCACCGGATACCACCAGCGGCACAGGCGAAGTTGACCCCGGCGGTGTCATCCAGGTGACGAGCGTCCAGATGAATCTCGCGATTGTAGACGGTAACGACCCCGACGATCCGGCCACGATCGCCTACACCGCACCGGCAGCTCTGCGCTACGAAATCGGCACATTGCCCCCCGAAACGGATGGCATTTTCTACCTGGGCAACCCAGTTGTAGGCGCTGCGACCCCGGTTACGGCAGGTCAGATCCTCTCGAAAACCCAGCTCAATAATCTCTACTTCAAAGCTGCCAATAATTTTGTCGGGACAACGACGCTGGAATATGCGGCGATCGATAAGCTCGGACTGAAGGACGCGACACCGGGCGTGATTACGATTTCGTCGAGTACGGGCGAACCGCCGGAGACGTTTGACGATCGCCAGACGATCACTCCTGGGACGGCCAACCCGCTGGATACACCGGCAGTAGTGGGCGAAGATCTTGATGGTACGGTGGAGCGCGTCAAGATTACGAAGCTGCCAGATGCGACGGATGGGGTGCTTTACATTGGGGCGGTTTCGCCTGCGAATGTAGTGACGCTGAATCAGGAGCTGACGCTAGAGCAGTTTGCGTCACTGGTGTTCGATGCGGCGGATACGTTTAATGGTGGCACGTTTAAGTATGCGGCGATCGACAATACGAACCTCATAGATCCAGAAGCGGCGACGTTTACGCTGGATTCGCCACCAGAAACCAAGGACGCGATCGGCAAACTAACGGCTGGTTCCACGGTTCGTCTGTCTTCGACGGTGGCCGCAGGCACGAGTCTAATGTCTAAGCCGTTGACCGAGGGCAGCGACCCCGAAGACGTCAAGCCGACACAATACCGTATTGATGTTTCGACAATCACCGAAGGTCAACTTTACCTGGGAGATCCCAATAATGTTGGTACTCCTGGCGTACTGATTACGACGTTGCCGAGTTATGACCCATCTACAAATACGGTCGTCATTGGTGCTGCTGATCTAGATGATCTCTACTTCAAGGCTGATCCAAGCTTTGATGGTGGTGTTGAAATTGAGTACGTGGCGATCGACTCGATCGGCGGCGAAGATCCAACCCCAGGCAAGATCTATCTCAACCCCCAGGCAAGATCTATCTCAACCCACCCGGAACGAACATTCCGCCGGAAGCTAATCCTGAAACGGGCGTTGTGCCGGAGTCGGGTATATTGCCGCTTTCGCCTGCGAATGGGTTTGATTTAGGTGGTGATGATCCCGATGGTTTGGTTGCTCGCTTCCGTGTGACACAGTTGCCGAGCAATGGCACACTCTCGCTGAACGGTACACCGATCACCACAAGTACCGTTATTCTGCCAACTCAAATCGATGATCTCGTGTTCACCGCCACGAATCCGGCGACCTTTAGCGGTACGACATTTAAATATGCCGCGATCGATAATCAAGGTCTGGAAGGTGAACCCGCTGATGTCAAACTTGGAACACCACCGACGACGGAAAATCAGCTTCAGACGATTCTCCCCAGCACGGCTACCACGCTGACATTCCCCACCGGTGGCACTGGCATTAGTGCGAATGATGCCAGTGATCGTGACGGTAATGTTGCAGCCTTCCGAATCGATACACTGCCCGATCCGTTTGATGGGGTGCTGTACCTGGGCGATCCGCTGCTGAACGATCGCATCGTCGCCGGTCAGGAGTTGACCCCGGCGCAGATGGCAACGCTGCGGTTTGTCGCCACTCCTGACTTTAACGGCAGCAGCTTTACGTATAGCGCGATCGACAACGACGGCAACCCCGACAAAACGCCCGCCACCTATACGCTAAATTCGCCCCCA
>RDYZ01000397.1 GCA_004293855.1 Oscillatoriales cyanobacterium
TTTTGAAGCTTGTTGCGTAGCAGCACAGCGGTGGAATTCATCGCCAAGAGTACGACGAGCAAAACGATGATGCCGCCAGCGGCGAGATCATGAAAATCTTTTTGTGGGCGTGAGACCCAGTTATAGATTTGGATGGGTAGGACCGTAAACGGGCTTTGTAAATTTTCAGGCAAAAATGAGATAAACGTCAGAGCACCGATCGTGATCAGCGGCGCGGTTTCACCGATCGCCCGCGATAGGGCCAAAATGGTTCCCGTCAGGATTCCGGGCGTGGCGATCGGCAGGACTTGATCGCGCACCACTTGCCAACGTGTCGCCCCAAGGGCAAACCCGGCCAGACGCAGACTATCCGGCACCGATCGCAGGGCTTCGCGCGTCGAAACAATGATAATCGGCAGCACCAGCAGTGCTAGGGTGAGCGCCCCGGTCAGGATACTACGTCCACCGGTAATATCAATGCCAGTTTGCTCAAACACCCAACCATTCGGCCCCAGCAAGCGGACAAACACTTGCAAACCCAGTAAACCGTAGATGATCGATGGAACCCCAGCCAGGTTATTGATATTAATCTCGATCATGCGAGTGAACCAATTATCCGCTGCAAATTCTTCGAGGAAAATTCCGGCTCCAACTCCAAGGGGAAAGGCGACGACCGCAACGGTAAACATGACCCAGATGGTTCCGGCTAGAGCTGACAGTAAACCCGCCTGTTCGGCTTTCCGCGAGGGAAAACTGGTCAAAAAGTTCCAATCAATTGACGGTAAGCCATCAGCTAGCACGTCAATAATCAAGGCCGCCAACACCAGTAAGGCAATGATGACGGACACCCAGGTCAGCGACTGGAAGATGCCATCAGTACGATAGCGTGACGCCATGTTGGCTTGGAACAAATTCGCTGGAGGCTCTGCCAAATGAGAGTCCGGTGTGTTTGGCGTATTCATTAGTCGTATTTTTCTCGGAAGCGGCGGACGAACCAGAAACTAAAGACGTTTAAGACCAGGGTTAGCAGGAACAGCGTCATACCTACAGCGAAAATCGTCTTAAAGGCCAACGATCCCGCCGGTGTGTCACCCAAACTGACCTGAACAATAAAGGCCGTCATGGTCATGATCGGCACAAAGGGATTGAGGCCCAACGTGGGGTTTTGACCCGCTGCCAGGGTGACGATCATCGTTTCACCGATCGCCCGCGATACGGCCAAAATGACAGACGATACAATACCGGAGAGCGCCGCCGGAAGCACCACCGAGACGATCGTCTCACGCTTCGTCGCTCCCAACGCATAGGAGCCATCGCGCAAACTGCGTGGCACAGCGTAGATCGCATCTTCGCTGAGTGACGCAATCAACGGTGTGATCGAAATCCCCAGCACCAAACCGGCACTTAACGCATTAAACCCTTGCAAATTCGGCACAATCTTTTGCAGTAGGGGCGTCACAAAGAGGAGTGCAAAATAGCCAAACACAACACTGGGAATCCCGGCCAACACCTCGAGCAGCGGTTTAATGATTTGCCGCGTTTTGGGTGTTGCATATTCACTTAAGCAAATCGCAGCAAACAACCCGAGGGGAAGCGCCACCGCCACCGCGATCGTCGACGTTAACAGCGTGGCACTGATCAGGACGAAAATACCGAATTGAGCGGACTTAAATAGGGGCGTCCACTTCGTATCGGTTAAGAAGTTCCAGATCGGTACTTCCTGAAAGAATTCAAAGGTTTCAAAAACTAAAGTGGCCACAATGCCAAGCGTTGTGAGCACAGATACCAACGCAAACGCACCAAAAATGAAACGAACGATCGCTTCAGAGAGCTTGCTAGCTTGTCGATTCGGTGACCACAGGGAATCAGGGTGAGTCGGATCGCTGTTCATGAAACTACTGAGCAGGGAGTAAGTTTGAGCAAAAGGTTGTGCATGATCAAGGTCAAAACGATTAAAGCTTACTGGTATATAGAGACCAACGGCTCGATCGCCGAACAATCCGTCGAGTTGACGATCACCGAACGAGCCTTGCCCAACACCATCCAGAGGAGTGCCCATCAACCACAAACGTTACCGATCGGGCAATCTTCCCCTGGTTTAATGTCATCGTGTCCCAAGCTGGAACGTAAGATTCATCGGCTCATGGTTGCGATCGCATGATTCCAACGCCCCAGACTCCTGATCAGGTCGCGATCGTCCTAGAGCTTCTCGATTAGATTGACACCCACTGAAGCTTCACCTCCGAAGATCGTGCCAACAGTTTTAGCAGTCACCCGCTCTTTGACTTTTGCCAGAACTTCATCCGGCAAACCCACATAACCCACTTCCGTAATCAGTCCTGCATTCGCCGCATCAAGATTGAAGTCAACGAAGGCTTGAACCTGGGGTTTGTCGAGGGCCGCTTTGCTCACGTAAAAGAAGATGGGACGCGACAGGGGATTGTAGGAACCATCTTTAATGGTTTCCACCGTGGGTGCAACACACTCACCCGCTGCGTTTTCGATTTGAACTAGACCCAGTTGATCGGCGTTTTCTTCATAGTAGGCAAACCCGAAGAAACCGAGGCTCCCTTTGTCTGCTTCCACCCCTTGGACAATCACGTTATCGTCTTCCGAAGCGGTGTAGTCTCCCCGGCTACCTTTGTCTTTATCGAGCAG
>RDYZ01000398.1 GCA_004293855.1 Oscillatoriales cyanobacterium
AGAGGGACTTTGATCCTTAAAATCTGGCTCCTCTTCTCCCATTTTGGGAGAAGGGGTTGGGGGATGAGGGCATTCATTGGGAGTATGCGTTTGCCCTGTCTAGTCGCAGCGAGTCACGGGAACGGACGGTTGATTGAGTGTTAAGATACATGTCATCACCACGTCACAGAACCTTGTGGCGATCTGTCTCCCTCCGTATCAAGTCGTGCGAAACTGGTCTACGGGGTCGGCTAGGGTCTCGATGCTATGACCGATCAGTCATTAACCCGCTGCGTGAGTGTTGCCCTGTTGCCATCTGCTACGGTTAATACAATCAGACATTCGCGGTAATATCTCCGAGTTGTTCTCTCGATCGCAGATTAAATGTCTGAGAGATGAAACGTTTAGAGTATTTTCAGAGAGCGAGTCGCGTTCCCAGTGCTGTTAGTGGCTTTGGCGACCTCGTTACGAGTTTGTTAAACGGTTGGTTAATCAACAGTTTGATCCATCTTTAAATTTTCCCGTTCGTTTATCCTGGAGGAGGATTGTCAATTTGCCCCGAACTTATCGTGTTGCCATTTTGGGCGCAACGGGCGCTGTTGGCGCTGAACTGTTGGCGCTGCTCGAAAGTCGCCACTTCCCGATCGCCGACCTGAAGCTACTTGCATCCCCACGTTCTGCCGGAAAAACCCTGGATTTTTGCGGTGAATCGCTTCCCATTACAGCGGTCGAATCTGGCTGCTTCAAGGATGTGGATTTGGTGCTCGCTTCCGCCGGGGGATCGATTTCTAAGGCTTGGTTACCGGAAGCCGTGGCTGCGGGAGCCGTCGCGATCGACAACTCCAGCGCCTACCGCATGGACCCGACGGTTCCGCTCGTTGTCCCAGAAGTCAATCCAGACGCCGCGTTTACCCATCAGGGGATTATCGCGAACCCAAACTGCACCACCATTTTGATGTCCGTGGCGCTGTGGCCATTGCATCAACGTCAGCCGATTCGTCGTGTGGTGGTTTCGACCTACCAATCGGCGAGTGGCGCCGGGGCTCGTGCCATGGAAGAGGTTCGCCTCCAGGCTCAGGCCATTCTCAACGGTGAGACGCCGGTTCCTGAGGTTTTGCCCTACCCCCTGGCCTTTAATCTGTTTCCCCATAATTCCCCCCTCGCAGCGAATGGCTATTGCGAGGAAGAATTAAAAATGGTGAATGAGACGCGCAAGATTTTCGGTGTACCGGATTTTCGGTTGACCGCAACCTGTGTTCGGGTTCCCGTCCTGCGGGCCCACTCTGAAGCGATTAACCTGGAGTTTGATTCGCCATTTGATTTAGATCTGGCACGTCAGGCGATCGCCCAAGCTCCGGGGGTGCAACTGCTCGAGAACTGGGAGACCAACTATTTCCCGATGCCGATCGATGCGACTGGAAAAGATGATGTCCTCGTTGGACGTATCCGCCAGGATATCTCGAATCCCAACGGTCTCGAACTCTGGCTCTGTGGCGATCAAATCCGTAAGGGTGCAGCTTTGAATGCAGTTCAAATCGCGGAACTGCTGGCAACGGGATCACCCAGCGGCGATCACGAGTCTGCTAGCGCCACCTCTGGTGCTACCTCTGGCGCTGTGTCCTAGGAGGTCTTGTGATTGATTTTGGAACTGTGCTGACGGCGATGGTCACGCCCATGGGGGCGGACGGTAGCGTCAATTATGATGTTACGGCTCGTCTGGCGGATGATTTAGTCCGTCATGGCAGCGATACGATTCTTGTCTGTGGTACGACCGGTGAGTCACCGACGCTCACGTGGGATGAGGAATTTGAGTTGTTCCGTGTGGTGCGGGATGCTGTTGCCGGTCGCGCGAAAGTGATGGCAGGAACGGGATCAAATTCGACCCGTGAGGCGATCGAGGCCACCCAAAAAGCCGCAGCCATCGGCCTTGATGGTTCGCTGCAAGTTGTGCCGTACTACAACAAACCACCCCAGGCGGGGCTGTTGGCTCACTTTCAGGCGATCGCGTCGGCGTGCCCAGAGTTTCCCTTGATGCTCTACAACATTCCGGGCCGCACCGGAGCGGATTTACTGCCGGATACGGTGGCGAAACTGGCGGAGGTGAGTAACATCGTTGCGATCAAGGAGGCGAGTGGCAGTATCGATCGGGTTGCCCGCATCCGTCGCCAAACTCCCGCTGAGTTTGCCATCTATTCTGGTGATGATGGCCTAACCCTGCCATTGATGGCGGTTGGTGCACGCGGCGTCGTCAGTGTGGCAAGTCACCTGATCGGTGATGATTTACAACGAGCGATCGCCGCCTTTGTCACCGGAGACCCGGCCACCGCTACAGCACTGCACCTCAAATACATGCCGCTATTTGATACCCTCTTTGCCACGACCAATCCGATTCCAGTCAAATGCGCCCTGCGCTTGATGGGTTGGGATGTCGGTGAGTGTCGTTTGCCGCTGAGTATCACGCCCCCAGAAATCGAAGCTCAGATGCGCTCAGTCCTTCAGGATTTGAACTTACTTCCCTCCGAATGAGATTTAGATTCCATTCAGATCCAAGGTTGATCCGATCCACTCGAGGCAATCACGGCCTATGCATTGGAATGCATGAATCAAACCGACACGGATAACAACGACCTTGTGACGCCAATCCCGCTACCGAA
>RDYZ01000399.1 GCA_004293855.1 Oscillatoriales cyanobacterium
ATATCCATGCCCTTTTCCAAGGCACGACGTGCGTTTTCGTTGTAGATAATTCGTTTTGCCATGTTTGCTTCCTTTGGGTATCTCAAGAGGTGTGAAGGGCGAACTCAAATAACGAGTGAGCCCACAACGCGACGATCGGCATTGGATCGCAGTCAATCGCAGTCAAACGTCGCGTGGATTGTGTTATCAACCGAGCTCAACGTCCGCAGGTTCACTTACCCACGGTGGTAAATGATGGCGATCTAGCCCGGAATCTAGTTCGGTTTAAAACCGCGATCGGTCAAAAAAGTGAAGCGAGACCGTCTCGGTGCGAACTCTAGCTGACGATCGCGAGGATGTCTTTTTCCGACAGCAACACATACTCGTCGTTGCCCAGTTTGATATCCGTACCGGCATACTTCGAGTACAGGACTTTTTCGCCGATTTTAACGTCGAGTTCGTGGCGCGTACCATCGTCACCACGTTTACCCGGTCCCACTTGGACAATTTCGCCCACTTGGGGCTTTTCTTTTGCAGCATCGGGCAGGAGGATACCACCTGCGGTTTTTTCTTCAGACGCGCTAACTTTCACAAAGACGCGATCGGCCAAGGGCTTGACAGTGGAGACGCTCAAAGATACGGCTGCCATAGGACTCTTTCTCCCGTTATTTTCGTTCGGTTAAGGGTTGGACTAAAATTGTGGGGAATCGAGGCATACGAACACAGACTCACATGAGGGTGACTGCGGTTGCTGCACGATCGAGCTAGGAACGCGATCGGCCAAAGTCGAGACGGATGGCGAACGCCAGCCCACTAAAGCCAGTCGTTTAAATCGCATTCCGAGCGTTTTTAGCACTCTCGATTTCCGAGTGCCAATTTACCCGAATGCCTTGACGCTGCGCAACTTGCGTAACTGTACGGGTTCCCGAACTGTAGTCATGGCCTAGGGTCTAGGGGGGTGTTTGTTTTCCCGTGATCGTCCGTCGATCGTCCATCCCCAGACCCGCTCCCCGACTCCCATGCAGCACGATCAGTCATCCTTGAACGGACCCCCACCTCTCTTAAATTTTGAAGCTGACGTGAATGACTCCCCACTGCCCCACCCCCTGGATACTGCACCGGTAACCCAACCCTGTGCCGAGGCGAATCCAGACAGCGAGATTGATCAGGCTCTAGCCGACTGCGTCCGCAACCTTGCGATTGATCGCATCGATCGTCATGTTTTCATCTGTGCGGATCAAACCAAGCCCAAATGCTGCCCGAAAGCCGACAGCATTGCCGCCTGGGATTATCTCAAGCGACGTTTGCACGAACTCGGACTCGATCGCAGCGTCTCGATCGAGTCCACCTGCGTATTTCGAACCAAAGCCAATTGCTTACGAGTTTGTCGCAACGGTCCGATTGTGTTGGTTTATCCGGAAGGCGTGTGGTATCGCGATGCGACACCTGAGGTCATTGAGCGCATTATTCAAGACCATTTGATCAATAATCAAATTGTTGAATCCCATGCCTTTTTTACCCGTAGCCTTGATGATCCAACGCACGCATAAAAGCCGCACCAAATGCACCCAGGCGACCAAATCTTTGTCTTCAAGAAGCTCACAGCATCAATTAAAAACCAAGGGTTCGTCACCTTGGGGAATTCATCCCATCTTTTAAAAATTCAAGCCCACACGGCTTCACCATTCATGCTAACTCAGATAACAAAACGATCGGATTCCCGCAGAGTTGACCCTAGCAAACCCAGGATGCCTAGGAAGAGGTATCAAACACACGGTGTTTAAACCTACCCATACAGGGCGTATGATAGTTATTAACCATGAAAAGGATTGCACTCAAACGATCGTAACATTTCGGTCGTTCCGCAGTTCCCAGAATATAATTGTCACAAAGGGAAGCTTTCGGTGTTAATCCCCTAGTGCGAAACGTTATTCGATGGGAAATCTGAAGTTCAGATTCCAATAAAAACAATAGAAAATGTAGTCGGAACGTAACCGTATGAAAAACAGTAAGCAGAAGCGCCTTTTACTCGTTGATGATGACCCAAACTTGATTTTGTTAGTCAAAGATTATTTAGAATTTCGAGGCTATGAAGTTTCGTCCGCTGACAATGGCCGTATTGCCTTAGAACAACTTCAAGAGGAACTTCCAGATTTAATCATTTGTGATGTAATGATGCCCGAAATGGATGGGTATACCTTTGTGGAACACGTGAGAGAGGAGCCTCGAACCAGTTGGATTCCTGTTATTTTCCTATCGGCTAAAGGCCAGAGCCAGGACCGAATTAAAGGTCTTAATACGGGGGCAGATGTTTATATGGTTAAGCCCTTTGAGCCGGAGGAGTTAATTGCTCAAGTGGAGTCCTCCCTGGCCCAAGCAGCACGGTTAACGGCTCGGAAAGTTTTGGGCAATGATACGGCTCCCCCGCTGCAAGTGCGCCCAGGGGTGGAGTTAACCCCGACGGAGCTCAAGGTGGTGCAGTGGGTGGCGCGGGGTATGGCGAATCGGGAGATTGCGGTTGAAATGAAGGTGAGCCAGCGCACGATCGAGAGTCACGTCTCGAACATGCTGGGTAAGACCGGTTTGCATAATCGCACGGAACTCGCACGCTGGGCGATCGAAAGTGACATGGTCTAA
>RDYZ01000400.1 GCA_004293855.1 Oscillatoriales cyanobacterium
GGGCTAGGGCTCGGACTCGGCTGAACGAATCCACCACTTGCAACCGAATAGTTCGGACGCTGACGTAGGTAGAAGGTTGACTCTGGTGTCCAATCCCCAATGAAATACCGAAAGGTAACCGTTTCGCCGATGCCGACCGTCCCCCCCGTGAAGTTAATAAAATCTCTCACATCTTCCACTTGGCTCCGAGTGGAAAAAACATTAGAAGTGGGAATCACCCCCAACCCCTGAGCAAAGGACAATCCGTCCCCATCAGGACTGGCCATGTTATAGGTGGATTGCAGCTCATGGTCAAAAAATGTCCAGGCTGACTTTGTACGATTTGTGAGGACACTTTCAAACCAAAAACCAGATAGTTTATAGACAACATCCTGGCCCAGAGTATTCTTGCCATAAACGTTGTAAGGCGTCAGCTTGGGTAAGCCTTGAATACTCGTAAATAAGTCTAAGTTAGGGCCAGTAACATCTTGAAATAGACGAAATGTTTGACCATCCGTAGTACCACCCGCAATCGTAAAGTCACCGGAGACTTTGCTAAAATTGAGTGTTCCGATCGAACTCGTCAGGGAATAGGCGGAAGCGGACTGGGGGATGGTAAGTACGCTAAGACCTAGAATCGAGCTGAGAAGAAAAGGTGTGGTGGAAAAGGGAGAAACGTGCATGGACTGTTCCGAGGAAGAGAGATGATCACATCGGGTGGTAGATGCGAGATGCCATGCAGCTCAATCCCGCCTGAGGTCTTTGTAAAGAGAGGAAGAGCTGTAAGCGCTTGCTGACACCGTGCTTAGAATCCTAGGCGTTCCTCAATAAAAATTCGTCCGTAAATTTGCTTGAATTGGAGAATCACACTCAAACTTCGTCAAATCTTTACAGAATCTTCATCAAACGGGTCAGCATTTTTATCGTTACGCTTAGCTTGGTGTTTTCACCCTATCCCAGAATGTCAACTTGCAAACGGTGATTTAACGTTAAGGCTGACGGGTACGACGATCGAGCGTGAGAGCCATCAAACAGGGTTTGGCCTACGAGAGGATCTCCGTCCGATCCGAGGTTTCTGATGACCGATCGCCGCCAACCACTTCACGAATTCGATAAATCGGTCGTCCTTGGGACTCGTGATAGGTTCGCATTAATAACTCTGAAATCAAGCCAAAACTTAAAAGCTGTAACCCGCCCAAAAACAGCAACATCGCCAAGGTTAATAACGGACGGTTGCCGATATCTTGATCTAAGACCAACTTAACGATCGTCAGATATACCCCAAGGATAATTCCTAGGCTCATACTTGCAAAGCCAAACATACCAAATACGTGCATTGGCTTCGTTAAAAACTTCTTCATAAAGAAGACTGTCATTAAGTCCATTACAACGCGAAACGTACGACCCAAACCGTATTTGCTTTGGCCAAACTGCCGCGCATAGTGATTCACCGGCACTTCGATAATGTGCGCCCCTTCAATAAAAGCCAGCGCGGGCAGAAAGCGGTGCAATTCGCCGTAAAGGTTCATATCCTCGACGATTTCCGAGCGATATGCCTTGAGCGAGCAGCCGTAGTCATTCAGCTTGACACCCGTGACGCGACTAATAATGCCGTTGGCGATTTTGGACGGTAGCAGCCGGGTGAGGGCGTCATCCTGACGATTTTTACGCCAGCCACTGACGAGGTCGTAGCCCTCTTGTAATTTAGCGTATAGCGCCGGAATGTCAGCCGGATCGTTCTGCAAGTCCCCATCCATCGTGATAATGACCTGGCCTTGGGCAACCTTAAACCCTGCTGCCATCGCTGGAGTTTGGCCATAATTTCGGCGGAGCAACACCGCGCGGAGATCGTCACGTTCGATCGCCAGTTGCTTCAACAATGCCGCTGTGCCATCCCGTGAGCCATCATCCACGCAGACGATTTCGTAGCGTAAGTCGGTGGGCTTCAGGCTCGCTTCGATCGCCGCGATCAGCCGGGGAAGACTTTCGACTTCGTTATAGAGCGGCACAACAATTGACACGTTGATGGGATGTTTATTTAACACAAAATTTACTGAAACTTCAGAATAGACTATCCATCTGTATTATATTTCATGACACAAAACACGCAAGGGACGCATCTCTTTAAGCAAGACAAACACATATTAAAATATGCTACTTCCTTCTTGACAAGAAAACAAAAAAACTGCTAGCGTATGCAGCAATTGATAGGGGAACTAAGAAGCTAAAAATAATACTGTATGAATATCTCAAAAGGATAGAACTAGTATCAGACTGGTGATGCAGGTGAATGATATTTCAGCTCCAAGATACTTGGCAAGCATCGATTTTAGGTATTAAGTGCCGTTACAATGCGTTTCTAGCAAGTATCAAACAGCTCCAGCCAATTGCGACAGATATACATGATGCCGGATTTGTTTAAAAAGCTGTTGCTAAAGTCTATTCAACCCAAGATACTACGATCCTTTCAAATCAAAGGTTATGGCAATGCTTGAATCAATCTTGAAACCCAGAGATTTTAGATCTGAATATAGAATTCACAGATTTTTCAGATTCTCCGGATTTTTGCTCAAAGCAACGTAATACATACTACTTAGAAGCTGTTTCTAAAGATCGCTCAAGC
>RDYZ01000401.1 GCA_004293855.1 Oscillatoriales cyanobacterium
CTAAAACCCCAGTCCAGCGGATAGCAACTTGGGGGCAGGCATCAGAATCGCCAGCAGCAACGTTAAACAGCCCAGCCCCAAGGCATCACGACGATTATCCAGTTCCGTTACATCATTGAGCGCCGGTTCATCCTGCGACGGCATCAGGAAGAGCAACAGAGCCCAGAGAAACAGCTCTTCGTGCAATAGCGTCAGTGCCAGCATGATGAACCGTGACACCTGGGCGATCGTCCGGGCGGTATTGCGGCCAAACATGGCATGAACCATGTGACCCCCATCGAGGGAGCCGATCGGCATGAGGTTAAACGCCGTCAAAATGAAGCCGAGATAGCCAGCGATCGCCACCGGATGCAGGGCGATCGCCTTGCTTGGGTCTAACCCTTCCGGTAGGACAACTCGACAAATGACCGAAATCAGGGTCGAGAACTGGGGCTGTAATTCCATAAAATTCAGCAAGTTCGAGTTGTCGGTGGCCTCGACGATGGTGGAATTTGCCATTCCCCAGATAAACAGCGGCAACGTCAGGATAAACCCGGCGATCGGACCGGCGATGCTGACATCAAACAAAACTTTGCGATCGGGCATGGGCGATCGAAGTTGGACGAACGCACCGAGAGTTCCGAGGAAAAACGGGATCGGAATGAAATAGGGCAGCGAGCTTTTGAGCTGGTAGTGTTTCGCGGCGAAAAAGTGGCCGAATTCGTGGGTGGTCAGGATGGCGAGCAGGGCGATCGAGTAGGGCAGGCCGCTCAGGAGCCACGCCGGATTGTTGGGGAGTTGGCTGGACTGAAAGCCCATAAACCCAACCCCGGCGACGGTGGTTGTAAACAGGCACACCAGAAACAAACCCAAGGCCAACCACGGGCGATCGGTCATCTCGCTCGTGCGTTTGCTGCGATCGGTGGGGGTCGGATCGACAACACCGGGTTGAGCCGTCGGGCTAAAATCCGGGTTAGGGGCTAACAGAAAAAACGGCTCATTGCGTGAATTTTCCTGAAACACGATCAGGAAGCGATCGCCAAAATGGGATTCGATATTTTTGCGAATGGTGGCATAGGCTCGCTCCGGATTGGTGCGTAGACTGCCCCGACAAATTACAGCCTGGGGTCGATACTCCAGGCTGTGCAGTGCATAGACCGACCAATTAAAGCAATTGCGGAGTAGGTGTTCTTCTTCGGTGTCGATCGGCCGAAGCTGTTTGAGATTTTTAGAGGTTCCGGTGTTTTGCACGTCTGTATTGGCGGTTGCGGTGGTATTCGTGGTGGGCGTGGAACCCGCGATCTCATCCATCGGCCTCTCCGTAGGGCGATTGCGATCGGGTGATTGGGAGGGTGGAATGCGTCCAGCGCTGACAAGCCACCAGTACACAACGAAGCACAGCAGAAACGTGCTGATGGCGAGCGCCGGGGGAACGGGGGTGTTTTGTCCCATCATGACCGCCCACAGGGTCAAGACCGTGGCAGGCGTCATCATCACAGCCCAGAGTAGCCAGATCGGTGTCTTGGTGATGCTAGCGACGTTGCGCTGCAAGATGTTATACGTAATCAGTCCGAGAATTAGAAGGAGCCAGAAAGTCATTTTATGCCCAAGCAACCACGGGCCGTGATCGAAGATGTGTTTGCCTTTTCGCCCAACCGCAAAACCCTAGGTGGCACGGCTTACTTCATTGTAGGAAAGGATGCGAATATCCTGGTAGACACTCCCGCTTGGACGGAGGAAAACCGTGATTTTGTGCTGGACCACGGTGGTGTTCAGTGTTTGTTTGTGACGCATCGGGATGCGATCGGCCAAGCGAAGCAAATTCAGGCGGATCTGGATTGCTTAATTATTACGCAAGAGCAAGAAGCCTACTTAATGCCCGATTTACAGCTCAAGCGGTTTGAGCGTGAAATTGTGATTGGTGACGGGGTGATGGGTTTATGGACGCCGGGTCATACGCCGGGTTCGTCGTGTTTGTATCTCAACCGGGCGGGCGGTGTGCTGTTCACCGGGCGGCATGTGTTGCCCAATGCGGATCAGGCTCCAGCTCCGTTGCGTACGGCGAAGACGTTTCACTGGTTTCGGCAGCTTGATAGTATCGCCGCGCTGCGTGAGCAGTTTTCGGCTGAGACCCTGGCGCGGATTTGTCCGGGGGGAAGTACGGGCTATTTGCGCGGTCAACTGGCGATCGAGGATGCCTATAACCAGTTATGCCAATTGGATTTAGCCGCCTTGCGATCGGTGCAGGCGTTGATGTAGTCGCAGAGCGTAGTCAGTATTCAGTGTGGTGGGCGATGCCCACCCTACACTGGATTCGCTAAACGACGGCTGGACTGGCGACTTGACGGCGCTGCATTTCCAGATAAATTAACAGGGCGTTCATATCCGCCGGGTTGACGCCACCGATACGAGACGCTTGGCCGATCGTGGCCGGTTTTACCTTCATCAGCTTTTCGCGCGATTCTTTCGAGAGCGTCTCGATCGTGTTGTAATCGAGATCCATCGGTAGCTTACGATTCGCTTCCTTGGCGATCGCGGCGATCTGGTTTTCCTGACGCTGCAAATAGCCCGCATATTTAATGTCAATCTCCGCGCCTTCCCGTTCCGCC
>RDYZ01000402.1 GCA_004293855.1 Oscillatoriales cyanobacterium
GTTGTTTTCGGTCACAGAAAATTCAACTAAACTCATGTCGCACCTTCCTAACGTGAGAGGACTCTCACTCCAGAATACGATGCTTCCCATCTCGCAATAGTTCGTAGGTAGCTGAATCAAAACGAACAAGCCCGATCGCAGACTGTGCGATCGGGCCTGTGGGGTCTTGGAATATCAGTCAAGCTTTAGGTTGAAGAACCGAAGGAAAGAACGATCATCAATTCAGGTTGACGAACGGACGATCGTTCCATCGCCTTCGGGTCGATCGTTGTCAGCCTAGGATGCAGCTTGACGCTCTTTCGCTTCCTTGATCACGTCTTCCGCGACATTCTTCGGACACGGTGCGTAGTGATCGAACTCCATCGAGAACTGACCACGACCCGAGGTCATCGTCCGCAGATCACCGATGTAGCCAAACATTTCGCTCAGCGGCACCTGTGCTTTGATGCGAACACCCATCGGATTCGACGATTGCTCACCGATCATGCCGCGACGACGGTTAAGGTCACCGATGACATCGCCCACGTGGTTATCCGGCGTGAACACGTCCACTTTCATGATCGGTTCCAGGATTTGCGGGCCTGCTTTCGGCATCGATTGACGATAGGCCGATTTCGCTGCGATCTCAAAGGCGATCGCCGACGAGTCAACGGGGTGGAAACCACCATCATTGAGGGTGACTTTCAAGTCCACGCAGGGGAAGCCAGCGAGGGGGCCTTTTTCGATGCTTTGCTCGAAGCCCTTGTTAACCGCAGGCCAGTATTCACGGGGAACGTTACCACCAGTGACTTTGGACTCAAAGGTGAAGCCCGATCCCGGTTCTCCCGGCTCGATCGTGTAATCGATCTTGCCGTATTGACCCGAACCACCGGACTGTTTCTTGTGGGTGTAGCTATCGTTCACCGCTTTGGTGATCGACTCACGATAGGCCACCTGGGGCTTACCGACTTCCACTTCAACGCCGTGGGTCCGCTTCAGGATATCGACCTTAATGTCGAGGTGAAGCTCACCCATGCCTTTAATGATCGTTTCGCCGCTTTCCTGGTCGGTTTCGACTTGGAATGACGGATCTTCCTGCACCATTTTGCTCAGTGCCAGACCCATTTTTTCGTTACCACCTTTGTTGATGGGCGAAATGGCGATCGAGATCACCGGATCGGGGAAGACCATCGGCTCGAGGGTCGCCGGTTGCTTCGGATCGCAAAGCGTGTGACCGGTTTGCACGTTTTTCATGCCGACGATCGCGATGATGTCACCGGCTTGGGCGGACTCGATTTCTTCCCGTGAATCGGCGTGCATTTCCACCATGCGGCCAACCCGCTCGGTTTTACCCGTGGCGGTATTGAGAATGGAGTCACCTTTTTTGAGCGTACCGGAGTAAATCCGGGTAAAGGTGAGCGCACCGAAGCGATCGTCCATGATCTTGAACGCCAGAGCACGGAACGGCTTTTCGGGATCGACGATCGCGTATTCGCCGGTCTCGTTCCCTTCGAGGTCAACCTCTGGCTGAGGCTTCACTTCCGTCGGGCTCGGCAGGTAGTCCACAACCGCATCGAGGACAAGCTGAACCCCTTTGTTCTTGAACGACGAACCGCAGTAGGTCGGGAAGAATGTCAGATCGCGCGTACCTTTACGGATACAAGCCTTGATCTCATCGATCGTCAGCTCTTCCCCTTCCAGGTACTTCTCCATCATCTCGTCATCCGCTTCGACCGCCATTTCGATCAGCGCACTGCGGTATTCCGCCACTTTGTCCTTCATGTCTTCGGGGACATCCGTGACCTCGTAGTTCATCGGATCGCCCGAATCATCCCAGATCCATGCTTTTTCCGTCAGCAGATCGACGACTCCGACAAACTCCGTCTCTACCCCGATCGGTAGCACCATAACCAGAGGTTTAGCCGCCAAAATCGTATCGACCTGATGGACAACGCGATAGAAATCAGCGCCGGTCCGATCGAGCTTGTTGACGTAGATAATCCGCGCCACTTTCGAGTCATTCGCGTAGCGCCAGTTGGTTTCCGATTGAGGTTCAACCCCGCCGGAACCGCAGAAAACGCCAATGCCACCATCGAGAACTTTCAACGAGCGATACACTTCGATCGTGAAATCAACGTGTCCAGGAGTGTCAATAATATTGAACTGGTGATCCTTCCAGAAGCAGCTCGTTGCAGCCGACTGAATCGTAATACCGCGTTCTTGCTCCTGCTCCATGAAGTCCGTGGTCGCTGCACCATCGTGGACCTCACCGATTTTGTGGATTTTGCCGGTGAGCTTCAGGATGCGCTCGGTGGTGGTCGTTTTTCCCGCGTCTACGTGAGCGAAGATGCCGATATTGCGATAGCGAGTCAGGTCTTTCATGTTTTCGATCTAGGGTCGGGCGCTATGAACGGTAATGGATTGACCACGAGCCTTACCCCGAGGGGGGTGGGAACGTTTCCGTGCAGATAAATCCGACGGATTCTGTGATCCTTCGGAGGTGCGGGAGGGCCGGTTTGTGCCCATAGCGACAGTATTTAGTGTTAACTGATTGTAAAGCTCTTTGATCCAGAGGTAAATCAACTTGCGATCGCGATCCGATTCGGGTT
>RDYZ01000035.1 GCA_004293855.1 Oscillatoriales cyanobacterium
TGTTAAATCCAGTTTGCTGATAAACCGGACTGTGGGACGATAGTCATGCTAAACGTACGTTGGATTCACCCAACAACCTGGGTTTAGGTCTACGGCCTTTGTGCCGAGGCATCGCCATTCCGTCAGCGTGCTGCGATTTCATCCTTCCTGAACCATGAGTTCGGTTGACCTGACCTGACCAGTTATGAGCCCTTTGGCTTCAGGCTCGATCGACCGTATTGCTTTTTAATCCCGCACCTAAACGTGTGGCAAGTCCCGTGAACTGCGCTTTTTCGTGGCTTTCTCCGTTGGCTTCGGCGTTGCTCCTGATCACAACGCTTGAAACCTCTGCGATCGCTCAGATCCAGCCCGATCGCACCTTACCCGGTGAAACCCAGATCACCACCACTGGAAACACGCTCACCATTTCCGGCGGTACGGTATCCGGCTCTAACCTATTTCACAGTTTTGCAGCCTTTTCGCTTCCCGCCAACATCACCGCCCGCTTTGATGTCCCGGAGAATTTACCCCTCAGTGATACGTCGTTCATCATTAATCGCATTACCGGTTCTGACCTGTCGCAAATTGACGGCATTCTGAGCACGAGCGCTCCGATCGGCCTGATTTTGATCAATCCCAACGGCATTTCCTTTGGAAGTACCGCACGGCTTGACTTTGAGGGCTCGTTTATTGCAACAACAGCGGATCGGCTGCTGTTTGAGGATGGTAGTAACTTTGCGATCGACAATCCCGATCCGATTTTGACGATGAGCGTACCGATCGGCGCTCAATTTAACGGTGGTAACGGTGCGATCCGGTTGAGTGGCACAGGAACCGTACCGGAAGAAAACGAAACCTTCACCACGATCGGCGTGACAGGAGACGGCTTGGAGGTAAGCTCAGGGCAATTGGTGTCGCTGCTTGCCTCCGAAGTGATCCTGGAGGGGGCATTATTGGCCGCACCGCAAGGATCGGTGATCGTCGCCGGAGTGGAACGGGGAACCGTGATACGTCAGCCCAATGGTCGGATTGACTCCAGCGGCATTGAGCAGGCCGGTGATGTTCGTTTTGATCAGTCCAGTGCCATTAACACGGCTGATCCCGAGGGTAGCGGCTCGATCGACGTGACCGGACGCAATCTTTTGTTTCTCAACGGGTCTACCCTATTTACGCGGGTGATCGATCGTGGCACCGGACAAGGAATTACCCTCACCGCCACGGACACGATCGCCTTTCAAGGTCAAGATCCCACCACCAACTCCAGTAGCAGCATCATCGCCGGAAGCCTGAAGGATGGCGATGGTAGTGATATCGCAATTTCAGCGGCTCGGGTCTTTTTACAGGACGGTGGCATTATTTCAGCCGGAACGGGCGGTGGTGCTGGCGATGCGGGAGATGTGAGAATTGTGGCCTCGGAATCGGTGGAGGCGGTGGGGGTGGGTCAGGTGTTACCCACGGCGATTTTGGCGGTGGTGGGCAATAATGCGACGGGAGATGGGGGTGAGGTGACGATCGAAGCACCCCGCGTGCGTCTCAGTGATGGGGCGTTAATTTCGGTCGGGGTGATTGACAATAGTCAGGGTGGGAACGTCACCCTCCGGGCAGACGAGATCGAAATTCGCGGTTCGGGGGTCACCCAGGCCGGAACCTGGATCAGTGGGATCGGGGCATCCGTGCGCAGTGATAACAATCGGGAAGTACCGGCCACAGGGCCAACGGGAACGGGTGGCAGTGTGACCCTGATTGCCGATCGGGTCCACCTGGATGAGGGAGCTGAACTGACGGCCCGATCGGATTTTAATGCGGGGGGCGGGGCGGGCAATGTCACCGTGATCGCCGATCGTCTCACCCTGAATCGGGACAGCACCATTACAACGGCGGCCTCCTCTGGCGATCGCGGTAATGTCTTCCTCAATGTGGGAGATCTGCGGGTGTTAAATGGCAGTACGATCGAGGCCAGTGCCACGGGCTTGGCGATCGGTGGCAGCATTGCGATCGGTGCAGATACCCTAGCGTTACTCGAGTCCGGCACGATTCGAGCGGATGCCGAACAGAACTTTGCCGGTCGGGTCATGGTACAGGCGGATGGTGTTTTTCTAGATGACACCAGTCAGATTTCGGCCACCTCTGCCCTCGGAGCGGAATTTAGTGGTGTTGTTCAACTCACAACCCCAGATGTGGATTCCCAAACGGCTTTAGTGCGACTGGATTCGGGTTTTGCACCACCCACAGCGCAGGCGGTGGGTCGTTGTCTGGCGGAGAATCGTGGGGCGCTCTACGTTACCGGTGCTAGTGGTTTACCCGAACGTCCCAGCGATGAAATCGTGATGCGTCCCACGGGCTGGAGCCCCCCCACCGATCGAACCTACACGTCCAGAGGTTTATCGGAACGTATCGCAGTGACGGACGGATCAGAGTCCCCGAACTTGGCTGTACCCACCACCGGCATCATCCACGAGGCGATCACCTGGCGACGCATTCCGGGTCAAATTGCGTTGATCGGTGAACAGTCATTAGAATTGAGGCCCAATGCGTGTGCATCGGATACGGCGGATACGGCTCTGGCGATCGAGTCACCGGTCACGCCGTAATCACCCGGATCTACAACCCGAGCTGAGACCCGAACAATGTAGCCCACGGATCAGAGCGATCGGATGTGCACGTATTGTCGCTCGACCTTCCATTGCTTGACATCATTTACCATGCTTGACGCTTCCCCTTTGCTGGCTTTGTCCTCCCATCCTGACGGGGTCATGCTTTACGATCGCAGTCACTGGGGACGCATTCGTCTCACCGGCGCGGATCGGGTTCGCTTCCTGCATAATCAAACCAGCAATAAGCTGCAAGGCCGCCAATCGGGCGAATGCTGTGACACCACGTTGATCACCAGTACTGCCCGCACCATTGACCTCGCTACGGCAATTTTGGATGACGCCGAACTGATCGCGATCGTCTCACCCGAACGCCGCGCTGAACTTCTACCGCTGTTGGATCGCTACATTTTCCCCATGGATCGCGTCACACTGGCGGATATCACTGACGATACCCTGTGTTTTAGTGCGATCGGGGCGGGCAGTGAGGCACTCTGTAACCGGCTGGGGCTGTCGTTTCCCACGGCGGGAACCCACCAGCGGGCTGAACTGACGATCGGCGATCGTCGCCTTGCGGTACACCTGGTGGGCTCTAGCAGCCTCTCCCAACCGGGCTTGACTCTCCTTGCCTCGGCAACTGAGCGCGACCTCCTGTGGTCGCACCTGGTGAGCGCCGGAGCGACCCCGATCGACCACCAGGCTTGGGAGGCACTGCGCGTCCTCGACGGTCGCCCCTATCCCGATCGTGAGCTCACCCTCGACTACAATCCCCTCGAAGCCGGTCTTTGGCATACCGTATCTTTCGATAAGGGCTGTTACATCGGCCAGGAAACGATCGCCCGCTTGAATACCTATCAAGGCGTCAAGCAACAACTGTGGGGATTATGCAGTGAGACGGCGTTTCAGGCGGGTGAGGGACTGATGTTAGAGGATGTCAAAGTGGGTGTGGTCACCAGTGCGATCGCCACCACCTCTGGCACGATCGGGCTGGGCTACATTCGGACAAAAGCCGGTGGCGCTGGCTTAACCGTAATGGCCGGTGACGCGACCGTACGTGCGATCGACATTCCCCATGCCACTCGCGGGTATTTAGCCGCAGGTCTGCCCGTCTGACGATCCGCTCTAGACCCAAAACCGATCAAAAACGGATATCAAGCCTTGGAGAATCCGAGGTTTGATATCCGTTTTGACAGCATATGTTTTGGCGGTGACGGTTACGATGAAAGCGTTGTAGGAATCGGGCCAGGTTCTGAACCGTGAACTCAGAATGCTGAGTTCACTGAGCGCACAACGTCTAAACGTCTAGTCCACAGAGATAGAGTCAGCCTCACCCTCCGTCATTTCAGACAGACTTTCCTCACCCACCGGCGGCACGATCGCCACCTCCGCGATCGCATCGTCTTTGTCCAAACGCTGCACCCGCACCCCGGTCGCGGCTCGGGACTGCTGCGAAATGGCCGACACCGACTGACGGATCACAATCCCGCGACTGGTCACCAACATCAGCTCATCCTCTTCCTTGACCACGCACAGCGCTGCCAGTTTGTCACCCTTTTGGCGACCCTTAAACTTCGTGGCGATCGTGCCCTTACCCGCGCGATTTTGTAAGCGGAATTGACTGACCGGTACACGCTTCCCATAGCCCGAGGTCGTAATCGTCAGCACCCAAGGCCCCTGACTTTCCATGACCACTTCCTCGGTCTCGTCCGTATTGATTTCGGACTCATTTTCCTCCGTCACACCTGCACTCACCAGGGTCGCATGGGAAATCACATCCATACCAACCAAGCAGTCATGGGCTGGTAAATTCATCGATTTCACCCCACGAGTCGCCCGTCCGAGCGGTCGTAATTGCTTGTGACTGGCTTGGAAATGGATCGCCATACCGGAACCGGAGCCGACAATAATACTGTCGTCTTCGTGCGCCAGCCGCACCCAGCGCAACGCCGTCTTTTTAATAAACCCTTTCTGAGTCAACATCACCAGATAATCCGTATCCGTAAATGCGGTCACAGACAGCACAGACGTGATTTTTTCATCGCGGGGAATCGGCAACATTTGCACGATCGGAATACCACGAGCCGTACGCGATGAAGCCGGGATTTGATACGCCTTTAAGGAGTAGACAACACCGCGATCGCTAAAGAATAAAACATCATCGTGATCGCAACAGGTGAGGAAATGTTCAATGCCATCGTCCTCCTTCATCTTCGTTCCCGCTTTACCCCGCGTCGCGCGGTTTTGTGCCTCAAACGTCGCCACCGGCATTCGCTTAATATACCCCTGCTCTGTAACCAAAATCATCGCCTGTTCATTGGCGATTAAATCCATTTCATCCAGGGAACCCAGATCCTGTAAAATCTCCGTCCGTCGGGGTGTTGCGTGCTTTGCTTTAATTTCGAGCAGTTCTTCCTCGATAATGCTTAAAACTCGTTCCCGTCGCGCCAAAATATCATTTAAGTCGGTGATTTTAGCCACGAGTTCATCGTGTTCTTGCTCAATTTTACCCGCTTCTAAGGCCGTCAAACGACGCAGTTGCATTTGCAAGATTGCATCCGCTTGATCCGGTTGGAGATTGTACGATTCGACCAGTTCATGCTTGGCAGCGGCACTATCTGGGGAATGACGAATCAGGGCAATGACGGCGTCTAGATTTTCAAGGGCAATGAGCAGTCCTTGCAGGAGCTGATCCCGCTCTTCAGCTTTACGTTTTTCGTATTCCGTGCGACGGCGAATGGTCTCAATTCGGAAATTGAGGAATGTTTCGAGATAGGTTGAGAGGGATAATAACTGCGGTTCACTTTCAATCAGCGCTAAAATGTTCGCGCCGAAATTATTTTGAATCGGGGTTTGCTTATATAAATTGTTTAAAACAACCCGAGGATAAGCATCCCGTTTCAGCTCGATCACGACGCGCATTCCATCCCGATCGCTCTCGTCGCGAATATCAGAAATGCCGTCAATTTTTTTCTCGTTCACCAAGTCGGCAATCTTCTCGATGAGTGCCGCTTTATTGGTTTGGTAGGGCAGTTCGGTGATGATGATCGCCTCACGATCGGGAGCACCGCGCCGTTCGATCGTCTCGATTTCAGCCACGCCACGCATCGTGATCGATCCCCGCCCGGTGGTGTAGGCGTCACGAATGCCCGCCCGTCCCAGGATCTGCCCACCCGTCGGGAAATCCGGCCCCGGAATGTACTGCATCAACTCAATGTCAGTCAGCTCGGGATTGTGAATCTTGGCGATCGTACCGTCGATCAATTCACCGAGGTTATGGGGTGGGATATTAGTCGCCATCCCGACCGCGATCCCCGAGGAACCATTGAGGAAAAGCTGGGGAATCCGTGCTGGCAGGACGATCGGCTCTTGCTGCGAACCATCAAAGTTATCGGCATAATCCACCGTATCCGAGTCAATATCCTGCAACAGCGCCGCATTACTCAGCGCCTGCAAGCGACACTCGGTATACCGCATCGCAGCAGCCGGATCATTATCGACCGATCCAAAGTTACCGTGACCATCGATCAGCGGCGATCGCATCGAAAAATCCTGCGCCATCCGTACCAGGGCATCGTAGACCGCCGTGTCACCGTGGGGGTGATACTTCCCGAGTACCTCCCCGACCACACGGGCGCATTTCCGAAATGGCCGATCGGCCATCAGACCCAGTTCGTACATCGCGTACAGAATCCGCCGGTGAACCGGTTTGAGACCATCGCGGGCGTCGGGCAGCGCTCGCCCAACGATCACGCTCATGGCATACTCCAGATACGATCGCGACATCTCGCCCCGTAGGTCAGTGGGTACGATCCGCTCTTCGGAAATGGTCATACGAGAAAGCTCTCCATAACACGTAAAAATCGGCTTTTGTTTGACGGTCTTTCTCCTTAGAAAAACCACAAAAGAGCCGACAAACTCAAGCCCTAAGGAAACAAAAACACAGCCCGTTAAAGGTGCTGTTCCTCTTGATTAAACAAGGCTTTGGATTTAATTGTTTTTGGTTCCTAATTTTACCATGTCATGGGACACGATTTGAGTTGCTAAACTATGATGAGAGTGGCATTCCAAGCAACCGAGTAAGTTGGGGATCACTATGGTTTTTCCGATACTTTATTCCGAACGTTTTTTAGATCATCAAACGGGCGGAATGCATCCCGAGCGAGCGGCACGATTAACGGCGACCGTGCAAGCGTTAAAAACGGTGGTGTGGGCGGATCAATTGGAATGGCGATCGCCGAGTCCGGTGACGGAGCATCGCACGATGGCGGCGATTTTACGGATTCATACGCCAGAATATTGCGATCAGATTGCGGAGATCGCGGATCTTGGGGGTGGAATGTTGGCTGGAGATACGCCCTTATCGACCGCTAGCTATGATGTGGCGCGGTTGGCGGTGAGTGCCTGTCTAGATGGAATTGACCTAATTTGCGATCGCAATTCGCCTGCCTTTGCCTTGGTTCGCCCGCCGGGTCACCATGCTAAACCGGAGCGGGGAATGGGATTTTGCCTCTTGTCAAGTGTGGCGATCGCGGCTCAGTACGCCTTGGATTCCAATCAGGCGCAGCGCGTGGCGATTCTTGATTGGGATGTGCATCACGGCAACGGAACCCAGGCAGCGATCAATGGTAACTCGGCGATCGCCTTTTGTTCGCTGCATCAGTTTCCCTATTATCCGGGGACGGGACGCGCCGATGATCGAGGATCGATCGGCAATAGCCTGAATATTCCAATGCCGATGGGAGCCACGATCGAGCACTATCGCACGGAATTTGCAACGAAAGTGCGACCCTTTTTCACCGAGTTTCAGCCTGATGTACTGATTGTTAGTGCCGGTTACGATGCGAATCGGGACGACATGTTAGCGGGGATCGAGTTATTGCCGGAAGATTTTGGTGAGCTAACACAGTTTTGCTTAGAGCTAACACCCAAGATTTTGTTTGTTTTGGAAGGTGGGTACAATTTGCCGTCGTTATCAGAGTCGGTGGTGGCAACGATCGGGGCATGTTTACAACAAGGATCTCAGCGTTTTTTGACTAAAACAGGAAATCCTATATAGGACAAGGGTTTGAGCGATCTTTTAGAAACAGCTTCTAAATGGAACGATGATTCACTACTTTTGATAAATCTTGAGGCCAGTCGATTAATACACAGGGTTGCACAATCATCTTTATACAGTCACCCATCACTATTGGCTGACGATCAAGATATGTCGTTAATGCAAGACTCAAATCACGAGTATTTTTGATCTCTTCAAAAGAAGCATCATCTTTTCTGATCGTTAAACCAACCTTAGTTGAATTCTTCAAACTCTTGAAATATGGCTGTAAAAATTTCGTTAATTCTAATATTTCCGTACTTCGTTCATGCTCTTTTAAAGCATCATTCATCCATTCTAGAATCTGTAGAACAAACTCAAGATTCTCTGGCATTTGAAGAGGACGTGTGTAGAAAACTAAGCGATCAAATATGAGAGGCTGTTTGGCGACCTGAGCATATAAGGTCAGCGGATCAATATCAGCCTCGTTCGGCCATGTGATCGTCCCAGACTCAGGATCGATAAAAACTCGTCTGAAATACTCGTCATCCTCCAATGGGGAAAAAACACCCTTGAATTTTGTGATTGCACGAATATTCACCTCACCGTGTGTGCCATCTTTAAACTCCAGGTAAATACGATGCTTCCCTCGTACTTCCGCTGTGATCAAGGGGCTTACCATGACTCTCTAATTACTGGATCAGATTTTGATAAGAGGTTGATGAAGACGGGCAAGTGTCCAGTTTTGAGATAATACATCTTGATATTGCTTGGCCCACTGCAAAACTAGTTTTGTTTTCTGCTTGGGGAACGTTCCACGAATTACCGTTTGTGACTCAATTTCGACCAGGATTTCCATATCCCCAAATTTGGCATGAAAATGCGGCGGCAAGTGGTCGTTGTAATACATGAAGATTATCACCCCGTGAAAGCTCGATATCTTGGGCATTCGCTACGAGATCACATTTCAATATTCCCTATCTCAGACCGAGTTGCTAGTAAGTAGGGTGGGCAATGCCCACCACTACAAAACGACACCGCACAAAGCAAGGATCTACATTCCCAGATGCTTCGCCACGGTTTGCACATCCTTGTCGCCACGTCCCGAGCAGTTGATCACCACCGTTGTACCGTCGGCCAACTGCGGGCAAAGCGTGTCGAGATAGGCGATCGCATGGGACGTTTCCAAAGCTGGAATAATGCCCTCTAACTGCGATAAACGCTGGAATGCTTCTAACGCTTCTGCATCGGTAATGCTGTAATACTCCGCCCGTTGCGTATCCTTCAGATAGCTATGCTCGGGGCCAACACCGGGATAGTCGAGACCAGCACTGATCGAATGAGCCTCGACGACTTGACCATCATCATCTTGCAGCAGATAGCTCATTGCGCCGTGCAACACGCCCACTTGACCCAGCGTCAGCGTCGCCGCGTGCTTCGCCTGCGGCTTCGACGCCGATCATCCGCACCGACTCATCCCGCACAAACTCGTGAAACAGTCCCATCGCATTCGAGCCGCCGCCGACACAGGCCAGCAACACATCCGGCAAACCGCCCCATTTTTCGAGGCTCTGCTGACGAGTTTCGCGACCGATGACCGCATGAAAATCACGCACCATCATGGGGTAGGGATGGGGGCCAGCGACCGATCCGAGGATGTAGTGGGTGGTTTCGACGTTGGTGACCCAGTCGCGGATCGCTTCGGAGGTGGCGTCCTTGAGCGTGCCGGTTCCGGCGGTGACGGGCTGCACGGTTGCGCCGAGCAGTCGCATCCGGATCACGTTCAGGGCTTGACGCTCCATGTCGCATTCGCCCATGTAGACGATGCATTCGAGGCCGAAGCGGGCGCAGGCGGTGGCGGTGGCGACGCCGTGCTGTCCGGCTCCGGTTTCGGCGATGATCCGTTTTTTGCCCATGCGTTTGGCGAGCAGGGCTTGGGCGATCGCATTATTGATCTTATGAGCGCCGGTGTGGTTGAGGTCTTCGCGCTTGAGGTAGATTTTGGGGCCTTTACCGTCGGCATCGGCGTAGTATTCGGTTAAACGCTCGGCGAAATAGAGCGGGGAGGGGCGACCGACATAATCACGCAGCAGTTCATCGAGCTCGGCGTTGAAGTCGGGATCGTTTTTGTATTGCTGAAAAGCCGTTTCCAGTTCACTGAGGGCGGGCATCAACGTCTCGGGGACGTATTTGCCGCCAAATTGGCCAAAGCGCCCGAAGGTGTCGGGAACGTTGGGGTTATAGGTCGGGGCGTTGGTTTGAGCGGATTGTAGGGGGGTGACTGTCACGGCTTCCGGGCTGGGATACGGCAAAAGATGTGGAAAATATTATAACGCCAGGGTGCGGTACAGGGGGGGGGGAGCCGATGGAGTGGACTTGAGGTAGATAACGCTTTGCTGAGTGGCGAACCCGGCCTCAACTAGGCTCGGTATGATGGTCATATCACCCCGATCGCCGGTCTGCTTTGCGAATGTCCGTCGATCGCCCTGCGACGATCGGGTTCACTACTGCCTGTGCGATGAGGACTGCGATGACTGATGCTGCCGCGATTTGGACGAATGCTCAATCGACTCGCGCTTCCCTAGAAGCGGCGATCGATGAAGTGGTCGAGCGGGTGAACGTAAAACTGGAGGGGCGATCGGCCACGTTTGGGCTGGTATTCGTCTCGATGGCATTTGCGAGCGAGTTCTCGCGGGTCTTGCCGCTGCTCCGGGAAAAAATCGAGCTGCCGGTATTAATCGGCTGTGGTAGTAATGGTGTGATTGGCATCGATCCCAATGGGGTGACCCGTGAACTGGAGGATGGCCCAGCGGTGAGCCTGACGGTTGCAAGCTTGCCGGGAGTGCGTGCCCAGGCTTTTAAACTCGCGGGCGATCGCCTGCCGGATCTGGACGGTTCCCCGGATGACTGGATCAAATTTGTCGGCCTTGATCCCGCCGATCGACCCCAAATCGTGGTGCTGGTCGATCCCTTTGCGCCGAATATCGTCGATTTGCTGCAAGGACTGGATTATGCCTACCCCGGTATGCCCAAGGTGGGCGGCATTGCGAGCGGGATTCGTCCGGGCGAGAACAATGCGGGCCTATTTTTTGGTCTGATCGATGGCGATCGTACCATCTCAGAACAGGTTAAAGGGGGAGCCGTCGGTTTAGCGCTCATCGGCAATGTGGAGCTTGAGACGATCGTGGCCCAGGGTTGCCGTCCGATCGGGCCCACATTTCGGGTAGCGGATGGTCAGCGCAATATTATCCTGCAAGTCGAACCCTGCCTGGAAGACTATCAACGTAATGAGGAAGCGATCACCTCTCCCCTGGAAGCATTGCAAACACTGCTCGAAACCCTTCCCGATGCCGATCGCACCCTTGCCAAATACGAGCTATTTATCGGGCTCGTGCGTGATGAATTTAAGCGAACCCTCAGTAACGACGATTTTCTGATTCGGAATTTGATGGGGGTTGACCCACGATCGGGAGCCGTGGCGATCGCCGATCGGGTGCGACCGGGGCAGCGCGTGCAGTTTCATCTTCGGGATGCCCGTGCCTCCGCTGAAGATCTCGAAGCCTTGCTAGAAGGTACTCGCCGCGATCATTCGGGTCGTGGACAGCCGATCGGTGCATTCCTCTTCGCCTGTTTAGGTCGAGGTCGTGGCCTCTACGAAGTACCCGACTTTGACACACGTCTGTTTCATCAATATTGTCCAGACACCCCGATCGGTGGCTGCTTCTGTAACGGCGAAATTGGCCCTGTGGGTGGCAGCACTTTTCTACACGGTTACACCTCCGTTTTTGGGTTGTGCCGTTTAATCTAGAGCGTTGATTGGGGTCGAAACGCGGTTAGCAAGCACGTGAAATAGATCAGACTCTATCTTTACCAACTCTTCAAAGTCGAGACGAGGGAAGACGCATAGTATGGAAATAGGTCGGGGTTTAACCTTTTGGGTATAACTCTTAGTCCAGCCGCCCTTTGTTACGCTTGTATTGAGACCCACCCTAGGTCAAAAGTCTGGCTTGTTTGCGATCGGCCAGATGACCTGAGCGTTCATTGATTTGAACACGATGCGAGTTATCCATCTCCATTTTTTGTCCGTCGTCCCATGAAAAAACAACTCCTAACCGCCTTCACTTCCCTTGCGTTGCTTGCTAGCGCGATCGCCGTACCGGCAACAGCGACCATTTTTGGTTCGGGAGACGATGCTGCCAGCATTGATGCAAACTCCCAACTGAGTGACCTTTACGATGATTTTGGTGGTGATAGTGGATCGGCCAACATTACCGTCGATGACATGCAGGGCATGATGATGATGATGTTATCGATGGAAGTGGGCGTTTCTGCTCTCGACCTCCTGCAAGATCCATCCAAGGTGGATTATCTAAATGATGCAGGCGAGGCCGTGAAGTCTGGTAGTGGAGAAGTTCCCCACGGCTTCGGTGTGATTTCCAAAGAGGGTTGTACAGCAGATATTGGCTGTGCGATCGGTGCGGCGGGCATCAAGGTTACCCTCGTTTGTCTGACACAGGTTCCGGCCAAGGGCGGCTCGCTTGCAGACGCGGAAGACATCGCAAACTGCATGAGAGATGTGGATTACGATCGATACATGGCCGCATCAGCCTGCACCTACGGCACGTGTCCTGGATTTGCTTCGATCGGCCAGGATGATCTCTACGCCTGCAACACCGATGCAGATGCGGATGTTATGGCGTTATTTAACTAAAACAGACTGGCCTGCACCAACGTTAAGCCGCCAGCAAAAAACGCGATCTCGCGATCTATTTTGAACAATAGATCGCGTTTTTCATGGGAGATTGTGCGAATAATGCGAGGATAAAGGACGATTTTCCGTGTCCTTACGTCTGCTAATAGTTGATGAGTACCTACGACGAGCTTCCGCCTGAATTTTGGCAAGGGGTTGAACAGTTTAACCAACGGAAATTTTACGATTGCCACGATACGCTAGAGGCGATCTGGCTGGAATGTTACGGCACTGAGAAAAAGTTTTATCAGGGCATTTTGCAAATTGCGGTCGCTTGCTATCACCTGAGTCATTTAAATTGGCGCGGCTGTGCCATTTTGCTCGGGGAGGGGATGAGTCGGCTGCGTCAATATCCCCTCGATTATGCGGGCGTGGATGTGGAGGCGCTGCTCGATCGCAGTCAAGAGATGCTGGAGATCGTCCAACAGGCGGGCGAATCGGGAGTCCGTCAGGTGGCGCGTGAATACGGTTTAGTGGGTGAACCTTTGTTGGCGTCTGAGGTTGAGCGATCGCTCCCCCAGGTGACTGGTGTGTCGATCTAGATCAGGTGTCACATTGTGACGTGAGATGTATAGACATCTTGATACGATGTGAGGTAGTTACGTTACATATTGTTAGCCGATCGCCAGTGTGAGTCCAGACGTCAATCTCTCGCCTCGATCGTGGAGGTCTCTTCGATGAACGTCATCTCAAAATTTGCTAAGGCTCGCCTACTGCTTGCCCTGACTCTGCCGTTGGCAACAATGGGCATGATCGTGATGCCGACCTTGCCGACCTATTCCCAAGTCGGTGCAAGAACTCCACTCACCGTCCGGGCGGATGTGCAAGAAGCGGATGCGCGTACAGGGATTGTCACCGCACGCGGTAATGTTCAGATTGACTATCCCGCACGCAACGTGACGGGAACCTCCGACCAGGCGCAATACTTTAGCAATGAGCGTCGCCTTGTCTTAACCGGTAATGTGTTCGTGTTGCAAGACGGTAACAGTATTCGCGGTGAAGTGGTGGTCTACCTGATTGATGAAGGTCGTTTCGTGGCGGAACCGTTACCCAATCGTCAGGTCGAATCAATTTATCTGGTGCCTGCGGATGCGGAACAGCCGATTCCGTCGGCTCCGAAAGCTCCTCCCCTGACCCCTTAACCCGAACCGTTCTATCCCGATCGTCCGCGATGGTGAGCTTGCTCGATGAAAATCGTTCTTGAAAACGTCCAGAAATCCTACAGTCAGCGTACCGTCGTCAATCGCGTCAATATGGCCATCGCCCAGGGTGAGGTGGTGGGTTTATTGGGACCGAATGGAGCCGGAAAAACAACCACCTTTGGGGTGGTGACTGGTTTGATTGCGCCCGATCGGGGCAAAGTGCTACTCGACGGGCAGGATATCAGCCTAAAGCCGATGCATGAGCGATCGCACCTGGGGATCGGTTATCTCTCCCAGGAACCGAGCATTTTTCGGAATCTGTCCGTTCGCGATAATTTAATGCTGGTCTTTGAGCAAACGGGCGTTCCTAGCCGCGATCGCACCCAGCGACTCGAACGATTACTGCGAGAATTTCGCCTGGAAACGGTTGCGTCCAGTCTCGGGCGTCAAGTGTCCGGGGGGGAACGGCGACGGACTGAAATTGCGCGATCCCTCGCCTCTGGACATGGTGAGCCTTACTTTTTGCTCCTAGACGAACCCTTTGCTGGGGTTGATCCGATCGCGATCGCCGACCTTCAGCAATCGATCATGGATCTACGCCGTCGCAATATCGGCATTCTGATCACCGATCATAACGTTCGTGAAACCCTCGAAATTGTCGATCGGGCCTACATCATGCGTGAGGGCGAGATCTTTGCCTCCGGTAGTCCGGACGAGTTGTACGCCAACCCGCTTGTACGCAAGTATTACCTTGGGGCACGGTTTCAACGTTAGACTAGCCATCTGGTTCGCCCCGGAGACTGTCGGCGATCGTTGTTTTTCCGGAGCTGTAAGTTCAGGTACGCGAGATCAACCCTGGATTTGCCTTGGACTCGCATTCCAGATCGGACGGTTAGCCAAAATGCGAGTGCTAGGATCAACGTGAAACTTCTGCTTTTATCACCATGCTTCGCCCTACGTCTTTGCGTACCACTGCCCTAGCGCTAGTTTTGAGCCTGTCCCTGATCCTAACAGGGTGTGCCGGTGCAAAGGATACAGCGCCCCCAAGCCCCACCTCAACGATCTCCACTCCCAGCGAAATCCAGAAAACCGAGGCGGTCTCTGCGGCTGCGTTACCCGGTAGTGCGTTTAATGCCTTCTTTCCCGCAACTCAAAATGGGTTTGAACGAGTGTATACCCAAGAGAAAGATGGATTTGCCGAAGCAAAATTAAAACAAGATGGATCTGACGTGGCCAAATTAGCGATTTCTGACACGATCAGCACACCCGCCGCCGCGCAAAAGTTTGCCAATGTTAGCGATGCCATTGCGGGATATCCTGCACTATCGATCGGTAGTCAGCAAACGGCAATTTTAGTGAACGATCGATTTCAAGTTAAAGTCATTTCTGTCGCGGATAGTTTTACTGCCGATGATCGCAGTGCATGGCTACAAAAATTTGATCTAAAGGGTTTATCAGAGCTGCGTTAAGCTCCAATCTAGCTGCATCTGAAGTGACAATTTATTGCTAATTTCAGATCGATTGATCTCGACTTTTTCTGACATCCTGCACAGGTTTAATGGGCTTAAAAACCGTCCTTCTCACCCTAATCAGCCTCATTCTCATAATGCGCCCAAGCCATAGCGCTGACGAGTTAACCCTGACTTACGGAAGCTTGGCTCGCACGGTCAAGCTTCAGCACCTCGCACAACTGTGTGACACGGGAACGTTACCGGAGGAGGCCGAGGAATTCAGCACAATCTTAGCGACCCTGGCCGTAGACACAGACGAGATGTGTGACACCTTAACCGAGCCGATCGCGATCGATGTGGTCGAATTTGATCAGGCGTTGCGATCGCAAATTGGCGAGGATTTGCTATTTATCGCCGGTCAAGTGATTCACAATCGTCCCCGTGTCGCGACGATCACATCCCTACGCGGAGCGCTCATTACCGCCAGTGAAGATGGTGAAATCAATGCCCTGGAAGTTTTACAGCACTACCCCACGCCAGAAGTGATGATCGATCTAGAACGTTTATTGAGTGATGATTGGGTGAACGATGGTTTAGCGGATTTCTCACGGGATTTTTTCTGGGATAGCTTGGATAGAACTCCCTAAAAAGCTGTTTTTAATGATTGCTATAAACCTTGATTTTGTCAGGATTGTAGTATTTTGAGACGAAATCAGAGAACTTTAGCGAGAGGATTCTGGGGATAAGGGTAAATGACGATGTCACGGTTACAGCCAGTTATGTATACACCGTAGATGCAGAATGTGGAAACGAGAAGATATCCAAGGTTTATAAGTTGCCACGATTTAGAGAATCAATATTACCGGTAATCCATTAATTCACATCACTGTTTGCCTGGGGTTCCTGATTTCTATCGTCACGCAATGACATCCTCTTCACCCGATCGCCCAAATCTCAAACCCCTTCGAGCCACGTTCGGAGCGATCGCCATTCGCGTCCGCCCGCTTGTACTCAGGTTGGGGTTGACGATGATCGCCTCTGCCCTCGCTTCATCTCCGGTTCCGGCGATCGCGTCAGTCACGTCCCCAGCGTCCGACCCTCAGCCCGTTCGAGCCAATACCGGCATGGTGACCGCAGCCCATCCCCTCGCGAGTCAAGCCGGGGTGCGAATCTTGCAGGCGGGCGGTCATGCGATCGATGCGGCGATCGCGACAGCTTTGGCGATTTCGGTGCTAGAACCGTACTCGGCGGGGATTGGGGGCGGTGGTTTTTTGCTGATCTATGACGCAGACACTCGCGAGATACGATCGCTCGATTTTCGTGAACGCGCCCCGATCGCTGCCACCTCAGAGATGTATCTCGATGCCGACGGCGTGCCCACCACAGACAGCCGCAGCGGTCACCGCGCCGTGGCCGTTCCGGGGACTGTCGCGGGGTTATACGAGGCCCATCAACGCTACGGTCAGTTGCCTTGGGCGGAGGTGGTACAACCGGCGATCGAGCTGGCGGCGACGGGCTTTGAGGTGGGCGATCGCTGGGTGCAATCGCTCAATTGGCGAGCCTCAACACTGTTAAGCAACCCGGCAGCGCGGGCGGTCTTTAGTCGGGAGGGGACAGGTGAGACTCCGCAGCTTTACGGCCTGGGCGATCGCTTCATTCAGTCGGATCTTGCTGCGACGTTACGACGCCTTGCGGTTGATCCCGAGGATTTTTATCACGGTCAAACGGCGGCGGCGATCGTGGCGGATATGGCGGCCAATGGTGGCTTAATGACCCAGGCGGATCTTGAGCAGTACGAACCGATATGGCGCGATCCCGTCTGTGGTCTGTTTCAACCGCAGCGGGCCAACCCTGAACAATTTCGGGTGTGTGCGATGGCGCCACCGTCCTCCGGTGGGGTTCACCTCTTGCAAATGCTCACGTTGCTGGAACCGTTTGACCTAGCACACCAAAGTGCCACCCAACAGCAGCATCTCCTCATTGAAGCGATGAAAATCGCCTATGCCGATCGAGCCTACTATCTCGGTGATCCCGATTTTGTCGCTGTACCGGTCGCGGAACTGGTCTCCTCTGCGTATCTCGATCGGCGTCGTGCTGACATTGAACCCGATCGCGCCCGGTCAGCGGCAGAGGTTCAGGCAGCGGACCCGGCTCTCCTCCGCCGTATCACGATGGAATCCCGCGATACCAGCCATCTTTCGGTGGTGGATGGCAATCGGAACGCCGTTAGCTTGACGTTTACGGTGAACGGCGGGTTTGGTGCGGGGATTGTCGCCGCTGGGACGGGCATTGTTTTAAATAACGAAATGGACGACTTTTCGATCGCGCCCGGTGTTCCCAATCTGTACGGCCTGATCGGTGGTGCAGCCAATGCGATCGCCGCTCGTAAAACTCCACTCTCTAGCATGACCCCGACGATCGTCACGGACACCGACGCCAATCTACGCCTCGTCGTCGGTTCACCCGGTGGCAGCACCATTATCACCACCGTCGTCCAAATCCTGTTAAATGCACTGGTTTACGATCAAAACGTAGCCACAGCGATCGCCGCGCCCCGACTCCATCACCAATGGCAACCGGATAGCCTCCGCCTAGAAGCCAATTTTGACCCGGCGATCGTCCGCGATCTCCAGGCGTTGGGGCATTCGCTCGTAACCGGGGGTCAGTGGGGGAATGCTAGTGCGATCGAGGTGATCCCAGCCAACGCAACCCAGGGATCAGAGCCTTTCACGGATTATCTGGAGGGAGCCACCGACCCACGGGGTCAGGGGTTAACTCAGGGGTTTTGAGTATCGATCGCCCAGTTCATGCCGTTGAACGGCGCTGGAGGCTGACGCCGTGGTTGGGTTGCGGGGAAACTGGTCACCGTCTGGGGATCGATAACGCGCCGCGATCGAAATGTACGGTTTGCCAAAATCAAAGCATGTGGAGCATCCTTCGACCCATCATTCCAACCTGAACCCATGTCTCAACTGATGCTATTTTTCGGAGCCTTGATCGTCTCATGGCTCGTTTTTGCCTGCTTGATGAATATCGTCAAAACAACGCTATCCACCGCCCTAACCTTGGCGGCCCTGATCATGCTGCTGCAAGTTGGCTTTGGAATCGATCTGCCGATGATCCTGGACACTATGCTCACGTTGCCCCGCATCCTGCTGGACTTCCTGAGTCAAATTTTGGGCGGATAGGTTGACTAGTCATTAACCCGATTTACCCTGACGGGGGAAATGCTCAACCTGGGCATAGCCACCAAAGACCAGATTTGATCCCTCGGTTTCCAGGCGGTTGAGCCGAAGCGTGATGCCATCGAGGTCGAAGCGATCGAGGTCAACCATGTCGTTGAGCAGCAGCATCATGGCATTGATCAGGGAGACCGCATCGGTGTGATGTTGTGCCGGGGTCTCCTCTAAGTGAATCTGCGGTTCACCAAACTCCACCTTGCGGCGGCGCTTGACGCTGACCTTGGTGGTGAACTTCAGCGGCAGACGCGGGCAGCCTGGACCTTTGGCGGTTGCAGCGATCGTCACCGTGGTATTGGGGCCCAGCTTCATCGAAACATCCTCGAACGACACGAGGCTGAGGGCCCAACTGCCGGTCAAGCCATCGAGATCAAGATTTTCAAGGCGCTTTTTAACCAGATCCGCTTCAAAGGATCGGGTTAAACCCGCTTCGCTGAGGACCACACGGGCGATCGCCTGGGTGGGCTGTTTTAGCTTGAGCTGACCGGCGAGCACGGAGCTGGGGTCGATCGCGACGGCATCGGTCTCAAAGGACATTTCAGCCACAGGGAACTGATTGCGAATCACAAGGTTACGACCTTGCATCTTGAAACCGTCGATCGCGCCCTGGAGCAGTTTGCTCGGCGGATTGCAGCGGATATTGACATCGATCGCTTCGCATTCGCTAAACAAACGGGCGATCGACTGGCTGGCAACAGAATCGAGGAGTTGTTCGCCCCAATCATTGCCTGATTGCCAGTTATTTCCGGAAAAACTCCCAAACATGCGTGATGCAACGATAGGTCTAAATACCTAGGCGGGACGACAGAGTCTCTTTGTTTGTAACAAAGTCTAAAGATTCTTGCAATTCGTAAATCCCTACCCGTGGCGTAAATTTGATCATTTTTGGGACCTAGATTCTAAGTTTATCCTGGTGAGGTGACTTGATTTGCGGGTGATTTCGAGACCGTACCGCAAAACGATCGGGGAAGTACGGTCTGAGCGATCGCGTCTAAATCTAAAATCGATTCTGTTGCGTGCTGTGTGTTTTCGACGCTGCGATTCACGTAACGCCCTCTCATTGCGACCCTATGACAAGCTCTGCGGACTGGATTGAAATCGGCAAAATTGTTGGCCCACAAGGATTACAGGGACAGGTAAAGGTTCTCCCGAATTCGGATTTTCCGGAGCGCTTTCTCGAACCGGGGACGCGCTGGCTACAGCGGCGGGGGCAGCGGGAGCCGGAGCCGATCGAGCTAACCTACGGGCGTGACATCCCCGGCAAGAATCTATTCGTTATTGAAATTGACGGTATAGAGGATCGTGATGAAGCGGAAGCCCTGCGCGATGCGGTGCTGTACGTACCGGGGGACGATCGACCGGAACTTGAGGAGGGCGAATTTCATGTGATGGATCTGGTCGGGCTGATTGCGATCAATCATGAAACGGGCGATCGCCTGGGTATCGTGACGGATGTGATGTCATCGGGGAATGATTTGCTGTCGATCGAACTGGATACGCCGATCGTGCCGCAGGATACCTCGTCGAGTAAGCGACGCTTGCGCCGGAAGCAAAAACCCGTCAAACCCCAAACCCACGCGCTGATCCCGTTCGTGGAGGCGATCGTGCCGGTGGTGGATGTGGCGGGCGGCTGCGTGCGTATTGTGCCGGTTCCGGGCTTGATCGATGAACGTAGCGTCACGATTCGCGAAGATACACCCGATCCCACAGCGGAGATCGATCCCAGTTCTACCCCTGAGACCCCGAACTCCCCCTCAGCCTGATCCCCTCTCCCCGACCATCCTCGCGATCAACACCGGGATCGGTCATCCACCCCACTCCGGTTCCGCGATCGCGGTTCAATCGGTCAGGGAACATGCATATTGACCACCGCCGGGATTCTGATCTCGCTGCGGGCGATCGGGTACGGCCCCGGCAACCCGTACGAACGCCAAACCTCCCGCAAACCTTCTTGGAGCGGTCACTAAGGGAGATTTCGGGTTCGGATTTGCCCGTGGAGATCAAGCCAGCGATCGATCTGGCTTCGGGCATTTTTTTATCTTTTTTGATGAACTGTAATATTTAGTATAAGAAAACATAATTGTTTTGTGAGTAAAATCAATTACCTTTTTGATTTCTGGCTTGCCGCGTACGCCAACTCCCCATGAATTTAAGTTACTCATCTCCACCGAACACCACACCATCGCATGGGTCAAAAACCCATTATCAGGTTTTGATTGTGGGTGGTGGAGCTGGAGGAATTACCGTCGCCGCGCAATTGTTGAAGCGTGACCAAACATTAGAGGTGGCGATCGTCGAACCCTCCGAACACCACCACTACCAACCGGGCTGGACGCTGGTTGGTGGCGGCATTGCGCCGGTGGATGCGTTCACTCGTCCCGAACAATCGGTCATTCCCCCAGGTGCCACCTGGATTCAAGCCCGAGTCGAGACCCTCCAACCGGATGAGAATGCGATCGGTCTGTCCGATGGCACGACCCTCACCTACGATAGTTTGGTTGTCTGTCCCGGTATCCAAATTAATTGGGCTGCGGTCAAAGGCTTACCCGAGGCGCTGGGGAAAGATGGGGTGACGAGTAACTACGCCAGAGAGTGCGCCCCCTACACCTGGCAGGCGATTAATGAATTTAAGGGTGGAACAGCGATTTTCACCTACCCCGCAACCCCGATTAAGTGCGGTGGTGCGCCTCAAAAGGTCATGTATCTGGCGGATGATGTGTTTCAGCGGAAAAGTGGTGTGGGGGTGAATACCCGCGTGATGTTCTGTACCGCTGGAAATGTGCTGTTTGGAGTGCCGGATTACGCCCGATCGCTGCAAAAAGTCATCGATCGGCGTGGGATTGAGGTGCAATACCAGTACAACCTCACAGAAATTGATGCTGCCAAGAAAGAAGCCGTCTTTGCCGTGACCACTCCGGAGGGCGTCACCACCGAGCGGATTGCCTACGACCTCATCCACGTCACTCCGCCGATGAGTGCGCCGGACTTCATTAAACACAGTCCCTTAGCCGATAGCACACCGGGGGGATGGGTTGAGGTGAATGCCGCCACGTTGCAACACGTCCGCTATCCCAATGTGTTTAGTTTGGGGGATGCGTCGTCGGCCCCCACCTCAAGAACGGCGGCAGCGGCTCGGAAACAGGCGCCGGTGGTGGTGTCCAATGTTTTGGCTTGCTTGCAGTCCCAACCCCTTGCGGCTCAGTATGACGGCTATACCTGCTGTCCGCTGATCACGGGGTATAACTCGACGATCATGGCTGAATTTGACTACAAAAATCGTCTAACGCCGTCATTTCCGCTCGATCCGACCCAAGAACGCTATTCGATGTTTCTGGCGAAAGCCTACCTTTTGCCCTGGCTCTACTGGAATCGGATGTTAGCGGGTGAAGGGTTTGAAGCGGATATCTTCAAGCCGCTCACTCGTCTCGTTCGTGGCTAGGATGGGAGGTGCGATCGCTCCTGTCGCGGTGAGATGCGACGCCCCAATCAAACCGAACCGCTTCGTTTCGGGTATGGTTGGGGGTGCGATCGCTGAACTTACGTCACGGCATCCCGGAAGACTATGCCCAATCTCCAATCCGCAGAATTTCTCTCGCCCGAGGATTCGGCGCGGGTCGATGCAGCTTTGCTGACGAATCAAGATAAATTTCTCGCTCGTCTGGCGATTTACGCCCTGCGATCGTTGCGTCAGATCTCGGACGAATTGCAACAGCCGATCGAGCAGATCGACGCCCAACAGGTGAGTGATTGGGTGAGCCGTGATCCGGCCATTCAAGACACGATCGACCTAGATGCCAGTTTTACCAGCTTTTTTACCAACCTGGTGATCGCGGCGCGTACGAAGCTCGATGCGGCGGCAGCGGCGAGCCAGACCCCGATCGATGCCCTGACGATCGAGCAGACGATCGCTTGGTTTGAAGCCCAAGGCAAGCCCAACCCCTAAGCCCAGCCGATCGATCCGTCCCGATCGCAAACACCGTACACTAAAGACTACATAAATCGTCGCACCGCCCGATCGGGTCACCCTCGATCG
>RDYZ01000176.1 GCA_004293855.1 Oscillatoriales cyanobacterium
GTACGCGATTATCGTCGCGAATTTGCCGCCTTGGTCTGGGGATACGATCGCGCCATTCAAGAGCAGGGCCGCGAGCCCGAATACCTCGGCATTGACCTGCAACCCACCCCCCACTGGATTACCTGCACACGGGCGCAAATCGAAACGTTGAATGCTAACGTCGATAATCGTCTGCGCGAGGCGATCGGGGTTTTGGATGGTTATGATCCCCAGCACGAGGTTCTCGTGGTTGGAATTGCCGATGGTCAAGTGCAGCTTATCGTCTTTTTGTCTGACGATCCAACGCCAGAGCAGGAGTTTATCAATCTAGGCTGTGACGTCAACACGCTGCTCGATCAGTTAGAGGCCCGGATGCAACAGGAACTCGGGCGTGTCGTCAATTAGTCCCCGCTTCAGCGTCGAACCCCGATCCCGCAACACAAACCGGAGTTGTAACCCTGCTGAGGTCAGTGCTAAGCCTTGAATCAACGATCGCCCGTCGCCGATCATCCCGCCCCTGAAACAGACCCCGGACTGGACGGATCAATGATTTTATCGCGAGTAATAAAAGACGCAATGCCGATGATCCAAGCCCGAATCGACCCTTAAATACTGCAATCAACATCCTATTGGGAGTACAGCCGCGTATCACTCACGTATCGCTCACGTATCACTCACACATCCCGAAGGTTTGATCTGAAGATATCGTCAGATCAAGGCTGAATATCCCGACTGATTGATGACTCTCCTGACGTGTCTGGGTCACCCAAGATGTCAGCTCAAAAACTGGTTTCGTATTGCCATCGAAACAGCAACGGCCAAGCATTTTCGCGGATAGGTTGCTGTCGGTTGGGTCAGTAAAGCTCGGGCACTTTATCTCCAGTCATGCCATGTTACTCCCCTTGATGATCAAGTGTTTGCGATCGCTCTCGTCCTGGCCTCGACTGCGCGGCCAGACCCCACGAGTCATGGCAGGGCTAATGTTTTGTGGGGGAATTTTGACCACCCTGGTGATCGCCCTCGAAGAGCACAACCTTAGCAGCAAGAAAGAAGCGGCCATTGTTGAGCAAAATTTACTACAGGTCAAATCCAATATTGAACGAACTCTTAATCAGCGCCTGAGTCTCCTCATTGCCCTAGCAGCGTTGGTCGAAAGCCATGCTCAACAGGGTCGTGTCGATAGTGCAAGTAATTTAGCGCTGGATTTTCAGGCATTGACCACCGCCCTCGATCGTCAGGTCAGTGGTGTGCTGAGTCTACAGCTCGCCCCCGGTGGTATTGTTACCCACATCACGAATATTGAAAGTAATCGTAAGGTAATTGGGTTTGATATCCTAGCCCAATCGAAATATCGAGATATTGCACTCCAAACCATTCAACGGCGATCGATTAATTTGGTTGGCCCCACCGAATTAATGCAAGGAGGCGAAGCCGTGATTGCTCGCTTACCCATCTTCGTACCCGGTGCATTTAACCCCCAAGCCTACATTACAAGTGGTCGAGCCCAGCCCCAAGACCCCTGGCTACAAAGAATTCCGTCGGATTTTTGGGGATTCGCCACGGTGCTAATTGATACCAAAATGCTGTATCACGAAGCGGGGCTGAATAACTTACCCGAGGGGTATCGCTATGCCCTGCGCGGACGGAATGGTAAGGGCCGTAGAGGCGAAGTGTTCTGGGGTGATGCCACCGTTTTTGATCACCCCTTACACACCACCAATATTACATTTCCGAATGGAGTCTGGATTTTAGGGGTGGACTCAATGGGGGAGACAGATGAGCGCAGTACGCTGATTATCTTCCTGTTGGGCCTCAGTCTTTCGGGTGCGGTTAGTTATGCCGTTTATATCAATCAAACAGCCAAAGAAATCGCAGAACTGAACAGCCAAAAGAAAGGAGACTTTTTGGCGGTTATGAGCCATGAACTGCGGACGCCTTTAAATGGAATTATTGGCCTAACCGATTTAGCTTTGCATAGCCATCATGAGCGCGATCGGGTTTATTATCTCGAAAAAATTCAAGCCTCATCCCAACTGCTCTTACGTTTGGTGAACGATGTTCTCGATTTTTCTAAGCTGGAAGCGGGGAAATTTACGATCGTTTCGGCTCCGTTTGACTTAGACGATATCTTTGCGTCTCTGCGTGATTTATTAGCATTGCAGGCCGCCGAAAAAAACCTTGAGTTGGTTTTTTCGATTGGTGCAGATGTACCCAATCAACTGCTGGGTGATAGCCTCCGCCTGAGTCAGGTTTTGATTAATTTGATGGCGAATGCGATCAAATTTACGGATCAAGGCAGTGTTACCCTCGTGGTTGATCGGCTGGCGAGTTCAAACCAGGAGGTTCGTCTACGGTTTGATGTGTGTGACACCGGTATTGGCTTAACCTCCGCACAGATTTCAACCCTATTTCATGCGTTTACTCAGGTTCACGATTTTCAAACCCGATCGCAGGGTGGAACGGGGCTAGGGTTAGCCATCTGCCAGCGTTTGCTGGATCTGATGGGGGGAACCATCACCATCAATAGTGAATCGGGGCGTGGGAGTCGCTTTCGGGTTTGTCTTGATTTTCAGACGCCGGACACGGTGAGATCGGCATCAACATCCCGGACACGGTGAGATCGGCATCAACATCGGCATCCAGCTCGGACGTAACATCGGCATCCGCGTCGGACTTACCAACGGCATACGATCATTCCACCCCTGTTACGACGGCTGCACCGTTGATGAAGCACTCTGTAATGCGTTGTCTGGTGGTGGACGATAGCCTAAGTTCCCGTCAAGCGATCGCGATGATGCTGGAAACGCTGGGTCTGGATGTGACCGTTGTGGATTCGGGT
>RDYZ01000177.1 GCA_004293855.1 Oscillatoriales cyanobacterium
CCCGTCGCCTTAGACGTTAGAACGAAGACTGGTAATCGCATCGGCTCCGATCGCCACCGCTGCCACACTGGCCGTCACCGCTCGTAAAACGCGACAGCCAAGGGAAATTTCGCGAAATCCAGCCTCGATCGCCAAGCCACGTTCACGCGGGGTCCATCCTCCCTCTGGACCGATCGCGATGATGATCGCGCTGGGGGGTTTGTGAGGGAGATCTTCAGACTCGGTCAATATCTCGTCGTTGAGGATCAACTGTCGTAGGGAGGGGGCGTCGCTACGGGCAACGGCGATCGCCTTAAGGCTTGAGGCCGGATTGGGTAGCGGTGACAACGGACGATCGCCGATGTGGAGGGGTTGAGTTTTAAGCCAGTGGTCAAATCGTTGGGGGGGCAACACCTGGGGGACGATGACTCGCTCGCATTGTTCAAAGGCTTCTGTGGCAATACGTCGCCAGCGATCGACACGCTTGGGACTGGGATCGAGCACGGTACGATCGCTCGTCACCGGTACGATCGACGCCACACCCAACTCCGTCACCTGTCGCACCACCTCATCAAACCCATTCCCTTTCGGAACCGCAGCCAGTAACACCAGTGGTATGGGTAGTTCAGGCGACGTTAAACCCGTCTGGTTGAAACCGTGGTGACTCACCTCTGTGAGGATGCGTGCATCGAACGCAAGCCGATCGCTCTCCTCGATCGGGCTCCCGTTGACTAACTCCACTTCCCAGATCTGTCCCGCTCCGTCGGCCACCAAGCAGCGATCGCCGATCCCCAACCGCAGCACGCGCCGTAAGTAATGCCGCACCTCATCCGTTAATCGAAAGCGGTCACCTTCTCGGCGATCGGCAGTGAGTGTAATCCGACGAAGTTCAGCCATCTCAGGGAGGTGTTTAGCTTGGGAGAAATTGAGGCAGGACTGATAGTCCGTTCAAAGATTAGCGAAACATCATTCAAATAAGCACGGCCAATGCGCACAGCCAATGCACACAGCCAATGCCTTCGGTTCTAGGATCTGCGTTTACCCTGCCCCTTTTCACCACCGATCTCCGTGGCCTATTGTGCCGGACGATCCAGAGAACGCCGTGCTTGCTGGGTTTCTGGTAGGTCTGGATTGCCCGTTGGGGTGACGACATTTCCCGATCCTGAGAAATAATCCTGGGTTAACTGTGAGACCTGACGCACAATTTCCGCCGCCCGATCGTCCTCTGCCGGACGCTTAACCAGCACCGACAACACGTAACGTTTACCGTTGGGCAAATCAATCAAACCACTGTCACCCAAACTGTGCTTAATATTGCCTGTTTTATGGGCGATCGTCGCGCCGTCGCCCAGACCCTGGGGCAACAAACTATCGTTTTGCGTCGCTTCTAGGATATCCAACAGGCGATCGCGACTTCGCAACGAAACCAACTCGCCGCGATCGATCGAAGCGAGCAAATGGGTCAGATCATCCGGTGAGATCGTATTCGTACCGGGCAAGTCCGGCAACACCGCCTTCAACACCGTGTGAGACAGTCCCCAGGCTTGAAACTGGGCATTGAGTACCGAGAGACCCCCAAGGCGGTCAATCACCATATTCGTCGCCGTATTGTCGCTGATGACAATCATTTGAGTGGCGACCTCCAGTGCTGAGTATTGCGTCCCCGGCGCGTCAAATTGCATCGTCCCAGACCCTTCCGCGACCTGCTCGGCTTTGAGGGTCAGCCGCTCATCTAAACGCACTTCACCCCGATCGACCGCCTGGAAAAAGGCCACCAGAATTGGCAACTTGATCGTACTGGCTGCGGCTAGAGCCTGATCACCATTGAGATTCACAAAGGCTCCCGTATCCACATCCACCAGGGAAACGCCTACCAGAAAATCCGGGTATCGTGCTGCCAGTTCTTGCACCTGGGAGCTCAGGCTTCCGATCGCTTGGGTGCGCTGAAAGGACACCGGTAAGGCTTCGATCGCCTCCGTCTCCGGGGTTGCGACTTGAGCGGTGTTGGACGACTCTTTCGCCGTCGGAGAAATCACCGATAGCATCGTCCCTGCGATCGCACTCAAACCCACACCGACAATCACCAAACGTACGCCGTACATCACCGGATGGATAGGTGTCCGTCTGCGGAATCGTTGGGCTGACGTTTGAGATTGGGATTTAGACGACGCCGGTACTGCCGCCACCGGACGACGTAACGGCGTCACCGTCTTGTGTGGCAGATGAGGTTGGGGTAAACCCGTGGGATGAGGGAGGGGACGGGGTATGGGAGCAGTCGTGTTGAGTGGTTGCGCACCCGTGCGATCGCGGCGTTGACGGCGACGATCGGCAATGCTGCGGTCAAACAGACTGTTTTGGGGGGTCAAACTGGCGATCGTGGCGGCAGAATCGTCCTGTTGAGGAGAACCTAGGGGAACCGAACCCACAATCGGACGGGGCGTTGCCATCGACGCCACAGTTCCGTTGTTGTAACCCAAGGGTGGCGCCAGGGGAGACGGCAAACCAGGAGGTCTAGAACCGGTGGGAAACGTGGTCTGCGGCGCTGGGGTGACCGGCGGAGCGCCCACATTCGGCAAGCTAGGAGAGGTGACATGACGGGGCGGC
>RDYZ01000496.1 GCA_004293855.1 Oscillatoriales cyanobacterium
ATCCAAGGTAAAGCGATAGCCAAAGAAAAAACTCCCACAAATTTAAGCAACCTCTCTTTAATGCCTTGAGGCGGTTCAATGAAAGCATAGGCAAAAACTTTGAGCAATTCTTGCATTTCAGCAGGAATTTTTTCCCAACGGTCTTCAATTATTACAGCTAAATTGTTGGCTTTTTGAGCTAGTTCCCAAAACTTTGAAGCGCTGGACGTGCGGGGCTGAAATATCTGCCGAATTTCGCTGGGGCTAATTGTAATGGTGGCTGACATTGGCCTGACCTCTTGCGATGCGATCGCTTTACTGATACTCAATCATTCTTAGTATATCAGTCAGACAACACAAAAATCTAGCTGTCCCTGGTAGCGACAGCTATGTCTATGAAAAAGGCGGGCCCGAAAGCCCGCCCCATTAAACGATCGACTATCGATTAATAATCGAAATCGCCGCCACCCATGCCGCCGCCAGCACCAGCAGCAGCGCCATCCTTCGGTTCGGGCTTGTCAACAACGATGCACTCAGTTGTCAACACCATCCCAGCAATAGATGCTGCATTTTGCAGAGCAGAACGAGTCACCTTCGCAGGGTCAACGATACCAGCTTCAAACATATCGACAAACTCATTTGTCGCTGCGTTGAAACCAACGTTAAATGGCTTTTCTTTGACGCGCTCAGCGATGACAGCGCCATTCAAACCAGCATTTTCAGCAATCCGCTTCAGAGGAGCAGCATCAATGCACCGGTCAATTCTTCGCCAGTCAGACTGCTATTTGCCCACTCTTCCAATTGAGGAGTTAGGTGAGCCAAAGTTGTACCGCCACCAGGAACGATGCCTTCTTCGACAGCAGCTTTGGTGGCGTTGATCGCATCTTCTAAACGCAGTTTGCGATCCTTCATTTCGGTTTCAGTCGCAGCGCCAACTTTGATGACTGCAACGCCACCAGCCAATTTGGCCAAGCGTTCTTGCAGTTTTTCTTTGTCGTAGGAAGATTCGGTTTCGTCCATTTGACGACGAATTTGTTCGCAGCGAGATTTGACTGCGACTTCATTACCTTCGGCAACAATTGTGGTGCTGTCTTTGGTGATTGTGATGCGGCGAGCTTTGCCGATCATGTCCAGTTTGGTGTTTTCCAGTTTCAAACCGGCGTCTTCGGTGATTAGTTGACCGCCGGTCAATACGGCGATATCTTCTAACATGGCTTTGCGTCGATCGCCAAAA
>RDYZ01000178.1 GCA_004293855.1 Oscillatoriales cyanobacterium
ACACCTTCGCTGAGAAAAAGCCTTCTCTCAATCTTCAGAAGTCTGATATTGAGGCTCTTGCTCTCTCACACTCTCTTCTCTAGCCCGTCGAACTCACGTATCCCGGCAAGTGAAAACAGAGGGATAAGCCTATAGAGAAAATTTTCTAATCCCGAACTCACGTTACGTTAATCAAGTTCGTAATTTTAGTTTTCAGGGCTTGATAACGGGCTTCATAAAACTGTCGAAAATCCTTTAATTCTTCTGGAATTGTGCCCAAATCATGCTGACTGCAATAATGTTTGATTGAAGCTATATCTAGATCGCCTTCCTCTGTACGATGTCTATTCTTCAGCCAAGTCATCGGTAACATCGCTTGTTTTTCGATATTTTCTTGCCCATCGAGAAGTTGCAGATTCGGCAATTGATTGCATAAAATCTTCCATTGTTCAACTTGTTCATCATTTAAGCCTTGATTATTCTTGAGTTTTGGAAGTGTGAATTTCGATTTCGGAAAAATATGGTCGATGTGAAATTGATTGCGGAGATCGACAAAGGGGTAAAGGAGAGATAGGAGCAAGAATACTCGTTTATCACCATATTTCAAGGTTGCAAGTTCCTCGATTTCCTCATCTTCAAATGTGAGAGATTTGCCCCGTTGTCGCATAGTCTGAGTAAGGGCTTCTAAGGGGAAACCATTTTCTTGGGAGTCTTTAATTGCAGTGCGTAGCGCAGTTAGCAGGGTATCGAGTCCGCTACCCCAGATACCGGAGGATTTGAGTAGAGAACGAAACAGCCAATTTTTGATTTGCTTTCGTTCTTCTGCATCAAGACAATGTTTTGAATGGTGGTCTGTATAACCTTTTTGATAGATGTAGTAGGCAATGGACAAAATAGAGCTATCAGCACGGAGAGTGCTTCCGTTCAGTCCAAAGTCAGCGACGAGTTGGACGGTGAGGGTGAGGGATTGACGGATCTTTAGAAGCTGTTTCTAAACTATTTTGTAACCCTTGACGCATAAGGATTTCAGCGTTTTTTGACTCGAACAGGAAATCCTATATAGGACAAGGGTTTTTCGTGGTTAAAGTTATTGACTTTAAATCCAACACTGCTAATATCTGCCAGCATTAAACCGGCTTTAAGAACAAAATCTTTTGAGAAATTAAAGCCATTTCGGATGTTGTTGAGTTCGTCAATGAGTTTATGGATTTCTTGTCTGGCATCAAGCTCTGACCATTGAGCAACGGCAATACTCAATAATAAATCTGAATAGGATAGGACTGTACCACCGCTATTCATACGAATGAATATATTTAAAACTTTTTCGATATCTTGACTTTTTTCTTCATAGTAATTAATTAAGCCTTGTTCTGTAATCTTTTTATGTAATAGAGAAAGGGTTTTATTGGCTTTCTTTACTTTTTCTGCATCTAGGCCTGGATGTTTTTCGGTTATCCAACTAAACACTTCGTAGGGATCATCAATAGCTAGAATGTCAGGAACTTTGAACCAGATCTCGGTGTCACTATCAACAGCTTTTTGGGGATTTAGAAACTTGAAGCGATATCTAAATTCTTCATGCTCGACATCGCTTTCTGCTAATAAATCTAGGTATAAAAATTGTTCTGGAAAGGCATCGGGATTACTCCAGTATTTACGAGGAAGTTTTAATGCCATGGAACCTCGTAAACCAATATTGAGGGCTGTTAAGCGTTGTTGTCCATCGAGAACAGCAATCAGGTTTTGGTTCGTGATAACGCCCAGGTCTGGGCAGTGGGGATTGTTTTTTTGATGATAATCCCTCACAAATCCATAAAATTTAAATTTGTCGCTATTGCTGGATTCCACATTCCAAAATAGAAATGTGCCAATGGGATAATCTTGCATCAAGCTATCGAAGAGTTGGGCGATTTGTTGTGGTTGCCAGACGAATTCTCTTTGGATAGCGGGTAAAACGTAGCGATTGTTTTGGATGTCTTTTAATGTTTCACGAATAGTACCACCGGGTTTATACATTTGTACTTCTCTATTTTGATCTTTAAAAGTTTGAACCCCTTCTCCCAGAGCGGGAGAAGGGGCTAGATGATTAGGGTCTAGACCAGAGTGCTGCAAAGCTGCAAACCATACAAACTATCGGCTTCAGCTAATTTGCTTGACTCGAATTCATGTTCGATTACGGTTCGAGATCGATCGCCGGGACAATCGTCGCTACCGTCTCTTTCGTCTCCAGATGCGCTTGCAAAATCGGCGAGTTGACGACGGCATCATTGGCGATCGTAAACAGCGGATTTGACAACACCGCACAAGACCCACTTGCAGCGGACGCATCCCGCGTAAATCCCAGCTCACATCCGGGTAATTCTTCACGGCGTCGGACATTTCGTGCGGCTCTTTGACCACCATCATCCGCACAACGCGAATGTAGTAGTAAATCGAGACCACACTCGTGACCAGACCGAGGATGACCAGACCGTACAGGTTCGCTTGCCAGCCCGCCCAGAAGAGGTAAATCTTACCGAAGAAACCCGCAAGCGGTGGAATGCCACCAAGCGAGAGTAAGCAGAGGCTTAGGCCCAGCGTGATCAACGGATCTTTTTGGTAAAGACCGGCGTACTCGCTGATGCGATCGGTTCCCGTCCGCAGTGAGAAGAGAATCACACAGGTGAAACCACCCAGGTTCATGAACAGGTAAATCAGCAGATAAAACACCATGCTGGAATAGCCGTCGGTGGTTTCGGCCAGAAGACCGATGATCACGAAACCCGCTTGAGCGATCGAGGAGTACGCCAGCATCCGCTTCATGCTCGTCTGTGCCAAGGCCACGACGTTACCAAGCAACATACTGAGGATCGCCAGCGCCGTAAAGACAAAGTGCCATTCGTCGCTCACGCTGTAGAACGCGGTCACGAGCAGGCGAATCGCCAGGGCGAAACCTGCGGCTTTCGAGCCGACGGACAGGAAGGCTACCACGGGGGTCGGCGATCCTTCGTAAACGTCCGGTGTCCATTGGTGGAACGGTACGGCGGAAATTTTGAAGGCGATGCCGGTGATGGTGAACACGAGGGCGAGGGCAAGGCCAAGGGACGCTTCGCTATCCACCAATGCAGCGGCGATTTTATCAAGCTGGACTTCGCCGCCGGACAAACCGTAGAGCAGCGAAACACCGTAGAGAAAGACCGCCGAGCTCGATGCGCCGATCAGCAGGTACTTGAGAGCCGCTTCGTTTGATCGCGAGTCGCGTTTCATGTAGCCCGTCAGCAGGTAAGACGAGATACTGAGCGTTTCGAGAGAAACAAAAATCGTCACGAGGTCATTCGCGCTCGACAGGAACATCGCGCCCAGGGTTGCGGAAAGCAAAATGGCGAGAAATTCTGCGAGGGATGTACCGCTTTGCTCCACGTAGCGGATTGACATCAGAATTGTTGTCACGGTGGAGAGGGCGATAATACCCCGAAAGACGAGGCCGATCGGATCGCTATTGAAAGCGCCGAGGAAGCCCATCGCTTCCCCTGCGGCCTGCCATTGCACAACGATCGCGGCAATACTGGCCAGTAGACCGGCGATCGCGATATAGGGCGTCCAAGCCACGGACTTACGACCAGCGATCAGGTCGGCGACGAGGACGGCTACCAGCGTCATGATGACGATCCCCTCCGGCCAGATCGTCCCGGCATTGAGCTGGGAAGCGAGAGTTGCAACATCCATAGGTAAGTTCGGGTCGAGCGGTAATCGAGTTGACGTGAACGTAAAGTAGGGAAATGTAGACCAGTTTCGTGCGGTGACGGTCTCGCACCTTTCAAATCTTAGCGTTTTGGTGCGACGCACGGTACGAACCCGAACCGCTAGATTAGGGCGAACGAGCGGTTAAAAGTGCCCATTGATGGCCGGAACACACCGTTCGCAGAGGGTCGGATGCTCCGGATTGGTCCCGACTTTATCCGAGTAGTTCCAGCACCGTTCACATTTTTCGCCATCCGCCACGACGATCGCGACGCCACAGGTGTCGGTCATTTCGCGGTACTCAGAGTCAGAGAGTGCTTCGGGTGTGGTGACCAGCTCCACCTGGGAACAGATGAAGAGGTAGCGCAGTTCATCGACACCATTCCCCGTCGAAACGAATTCGGGGGCGGTTGGCTCGGGTGCAACGACCGGTTCCGGGGCTTCCTTGATCGGCTCCGCGTCTGGGACGTCGGGTGTGTCCGTTTTGATCGCAAGATCGGCGATCGGTTCCGGCTCGGTTAAATTAGCCGCCTCAACAGGACTAGACGGCGTGAGGGGGACTTCCTCAACCACGGGTAACGCGGCGATCGGCTCACTGGCAGAGGTGAGAATCACCGGGGCATTACCAAACAGACGCGCTTTATAGGCGTTGAATTGATCGATGGTGCGTTGGCGATCGCGGGCAAACAGGAACTTTTTGTAAAGAAACCAGCCGCTATAGCTCACACCAATCACAGAGAAGAGCGTCGGCAACAGGACGAGATGATTGACCGCACCCAACAAATCGTAGAGCAGGTGAACCGTCACCAGGATTGCAGCGACTAGACCCAGATTGGTCACCACTTTTTGCGATCGGCTCCACATCCACACCAAGAAACCGGGCGCATCAACGATGAGCTGGGCGATCGTTTGGGGGGTGAGATGACCCAGATCGGGAAGTTCGGGACGATCGGGGCTGGCCTTTTGAGTCGGAGTGATTGGCGTAAACGATAGCGCGACCGTCTCCGGTTCCGGCTCAACCTCG
>RDYZ01000036.1 GCA_004293855.1 Oscillatoriales cyanobacterium
GGGTTAGTTTCCGGGGTATTGAAAGTTGCCTTGTTGTTCGAGGACGTCGCGGGCTTCGCGGCTGGGGGTGTAGCCGTAGCCGAAGGTGTTGGTTTCGGAGTCGTCGAGGATATTGGGGGTAATAATGACAATGACTTCGTTTCGCTCATTTGTACGACTTGTACTGCGGAACAGTGCGCCCAGCAATGGAATATCACCAAGAATTGGGACTTTAGTCACCGAGCTGCGATCTGAGTCTTGAATGATACCGGCAAGAATCAGCGTTTGACCATCTCGCACACGAATTTGACCAGAACGTATAGAACGACGCTGAACTAATGTTGCAAATTGTTCGCCGCGATCAATCTCGCCAACCGGAGCGCTCACAGTTGGCGAGGCTTGCAAAGTAACAAAACCATTATCATCAACTCGATCAACACTCAGAGCAAGAATTAAACCAACTAGGTTTTCATCTGCATCACCATCAGCAGGGCTTAGCAAGTTTACATCAACAGATTCACGACTTGTTCCTGCATCTGTATCAGTGACGGTTGTTGTAATAGTTTCAACAACGTCTGTTATGAGCCGAACAGACGACGTTTGCCCTTCTTGGATGATAATTGTTGGGTCAGTCAGGATTTTTGCATTTCCATTGATTACTTGTGCTTCTAAAGATGCAAGAAAGCGGTTTGGATATTGTAGAGAGGGTGAGCCTCCAAAAAATGGAGGAATACCGCCAGAGTTGCGAACAGCATCATTTTGGGGTGGATTAACTCCTCCAAAGTTCAGAAAAGCTGACCCGTCATCACTAGAGAAAAATGTATCATTTACCCCAAATGAAAAGCTGGTATTAAAGTTGTCCTGATTACTTAAAGAAACGTCGATGATTTTAACGTTAACTGCAACTTGGCGGCGACGTGTTTCAAGCTGACTGATTAACTGTGTTGCGATTTCCACCTTACGCGGATCGCCTGTTAACGAAATCTCGTTAGCGACCTCATTAATACCAGTACCACGAGGCGCGATCGAAACTAACAGGCCACGCAAAGGCAAGGTTGCAAAACCAGAATATTGACTTTGTCCTTCGCCATCTCTCGTATCTAAACCCAGCAATTCTACGCGAGTTCGTGACGTAGTAGTCGTCACACTTGTCGATCCAGGATCACCAGCCTGACCTTCACGCAACGTTTGACTTTGAAGTTGTGTCGAAATCAGTGCCGATTCTGCGCCGTAAGACAACAGAAAATCACGCGCAGTTCCAACCTCCGTTTGATTTAAACGAATCGTCCGCGTGATCACATTCCGCGCCTCATCCGGCAGACTGTTACCCACAACCACCGTATTGCCCATCAAATTGGCCTCAAGCCCACTCAACCGCAACACATTATTAAACACCTCACACATTATTAAACACCTCCTGCACCGACTCATTTTCCACATCCAGCGAAATCGTCCGACGGCCAGACCCTTCACCACCCGTAGCATCAGCTTCCGCCGCATCCGCCACATAGGCCAAATTCAGCCCCGCAGCTCGCGCCAACAACGCCAACACATCCTCCACCGGAGCCTCACGCAACACCAAACGCGGAACCCGTTCCGCCGTCCGTAAATTCAACACAAACCCCGACACATCCGTCGAAGAAATCGCAATATCACCCACCGGCGGTGCAACCGCCCGTTGCTGGAACGGCGGAACCGGATTGATCGGCCCAATGCCATTCACCGGCACACCATCCACCCGAATATCCGGATTCGGAACCAACACATCCGGCGTCGAGTTGCGGAACGGTGGACGCCCCCCTGGCGGTTGACCCTGCGCCTGAGCGATCGTCGTCCCCGACAATCCTGGCGGCGCGATCGCACTACCCAGTGCCGCACCCTCGCCCGCCGCATAACTTAAAACAATACCGCCCGACGACCCATCATCGATCGCCCGACCCTCCGGCGCAACCCCGTAGCCCGACACCACAACCCGCGTACTGTTCGTATCCAACGCCGACACCGAAATCGACGCAATCCCCTCCGCCGGATTCGCCTGACTGAAACTGTCACCCTGGGGCAAACTAAGCTGCGTATTGATCAGATCTGCCACCAGATCCGCGCCACGCTTCACCAAAAAAATCTGTGGACGATCGCCCGCCGCCGTCTCCATGACAAGCTGCAACCCGTTCGCCGTTGAGACCACCTCAACATTTGTCACCTGGGTTGGTTCTGCCTGGGCAATCTCCGGCGCAAGACCGACTAACGCCGCACTCAAACCGAGTCCACCCAACTTTAAAATGTGTTTCACCGTATTTCTCCTCATCTGTGCCACAGTTTGCCCCTGAATGGCAGGGTTGCGATCGAGTTTAGCCGCTTAAACCAAAAATCGATCGGTACATTATCGAAACTCACCGCAGTGTCACCCGTATCCCGGATGATTCCGTGACCTCATCCTGTACCGTCCCAACCAAACCCCAACCACGATACACCCCAAGCCTCTGCACCCGACGCGATCGTCTGGCCTCTCCCGCAAACCAAGACTATTTCGCCGGAGCTGCACCTTCCGCCGGAGCCGCACCCTCCGCTGGAGCCGCGCCCGGAGCCGCGCCGGGAGCTGCACCCGGAGCCGCTGCCTCTTCCGCAGCTTTGGCCTCCTCTGCTGCCTTCGCCAATTCCGCCGCTGATAGGGGCAACAACGCCTGGATCGTAATCGTCGTCTCCAACGGTAAATCCGGCTGGCACGTGTCCAACGGTCCCGTACTACCGAACAACGTCGGACGCTCTGCTACCTCCATATTCACATCCTTGACCAACAGCAACGGCTGAAGCTGTTCAAGCTGACGGAAAATCGCCTGAGTTTGGGGAAAATTTCCCGAAAACGACATCGTGTACGTCTGACGCTTGACCTGACCATTGGCCTCTGCCCCCAACGATCCATCCTGCACCAGTTCAAATCCATCCTCAGACACCGCCGCCGCATTCGCCTTAGCCGAATTCGTATCCAAGATCAACGGCTCAAAACCACGCATCTTTGCCACGGCAAAAAAGCCGCTGGTCTTGTCCTTGACCTCTTGAAACTTGTTGATCACGTAGGCCGGACACTGACGCGCCGCCAGACGAGCCGCGATCGGTGTTGCCTGCTCAGTATTGCGTTGCTCAATCTGTTGGTTTAAATCCAGCAACAACGTACTGAGACTATCTTTGCTCGCAAACATGCCGAGAACTTCACGCTGAACCGCCTGAGCCGCGTTCCGCTCTGCTTGGGCCGCTTCAATTCGCTTCTGGATGTCGCCCTGTTTGCTTAACTGTTCTTCCTTGGTTGAAATATCCGTGGCAAGCTGCGATCGTTGATCGAGTGCAGGCTTGACCAACTTCAAACCCAGCCACGCCGCGCCGACAATCCCCACCAGAGCCAAAAGCCCGCCTAGAATCGTCGGCGACATGGAAATCCCAAACAGGACAACGCCTTCCGCTTCCTCTTGAAATTCGTCTGCTTGACTCATTACTCAATCACTCCTCGGGTTTGCAATCGACGAATGCGGCTCACCAGACCCGTTGCGCCTTTCGCTTCTAATTCACCTAAGATACTCGATGCAGTCACACGGGCAAGCTGGGTTTCAATCTCAAAGATTACCACTTGCTCTAGATCGCCTTTGAACTGCGTTTCGGAGGCTTGGATCACCTTGCTGGGATTGTCAGCCATTTCAGAACTGAGTAAACGGGTGGCCGATCCGTTAAAGAAGCTGGATTGTTGCAAGACGACCAATAGATCGCTGACCTCACTAAACGAACTGGCAATCCCCCGAATAACAATTACGGAAGGGACACCCTCCGGGACTTCTTCCCCTTCGGGTGGGGGGGCAGCACTGGTTTTTTTCGGTTCACTTTGGGTAATGCCATCGATGCGGACACCGGGCGGGGTGCGATCGCGTAGATCTTGCAACACGGCTGACCACGGCGTCACAAAATTAAACACACCCGCCAAGGATTCCGTCTGGCCTGTGATTTGCGTCGTTTCATCCTTCAGCGCCTGCAACTCGCCTTCTTTCTCCAGGTAAGCCGCTAGCTCGCTATCGAGATCCTTCTGTCGAGTCTCTAGCTGGGGAATCGAAATCCGCACCAGATAAAACCAAGCACCGGCCACTAGGGCCAACGCCGTCGCGGCCACGGCTCCACCAATGATCAGCGCGGTTTGACCCTCCAGGCTCATCGGCGGAGCGCTCGGTCCAGCGGCAGTGGAGGCGACCTCGGGGTTATACTCCGGGCGATCGTCGAGGAAGTTAATTTCAATGCTATACATCGCTATACCTCCCGCAGGCCAAGACCCAACACGACCCCAAGTCCAGGTCGTTGAACCGGAGGTAGCAGTTCTTCGCTAATTTCCAGCCCCAAACTATCCACCGGGTCAATCTGGTTGGTGGGGATACTTAATCGCTGCATAAAAAACTCGTCAAGTTGCCCGATCGAACTACCCGGACCAACGAGAAAAATCTGCGCGACCTCTAGGCCATCGCTTTGGTTGAGATAGAAATCAATTGAACGGCGAACTTCATCCGCCAGTTCACCCAGTACTTTCATCATGGCCGTTGTTCCGGGATTATTCCCCCCCATCGTACCCATCGTCATCGTATCCACACCGTCGATCGGCAAGGTCATTCCCTGAAGTAGTTCGATATTACGCGATGGCGGTAAGTTCATCGCCTCGGAGAGGGCGCTTTGAATCTGAAAACAGCCGATCGGAATGGTGCGCGAAAATTGCGGCACACCATCCACCACCACGACCAGTTCGGTACTGTCAAATTCGAGATCGACCAAGACCGAAGCCTCGGAGGGGGTGAACTGTTGGAGTTGATCCCGAATGATCCGCAAAATGGAAAAGCTGCTGACCTCGATGATATCGAGCGATAAACCCGCTTCCCGAAAGGTGGCGATGTAGCTATCGGTGACCTCTTTACGGGTTGCGACTAACAAGACCTGCACTTTTTCGACATCATCCTCATCCACAAACGAGCCGAGGCGTTGATAGTCCACGTCGGCCTCTTCGCGCGGGAAGGGCAGGTATAGTCCGGCCTCTTGGTTGATATAGTCGCGTAGTTCGTTTTCGTCTTCGAGTTCCGCCGGAACCGGAACCAGCCGCACGATCGATTCACGTCCGGGGATCGCGGTCGCGATGTGCTTGGCCTTAATTTTATTGGCGGTGACAAATTCGTCGAGCAAGGATGCCATAGCAGGGCGATCGATAATTTCACCCTCGGAAAACACCCCTTCTGGGACTTCCTCAGTTGCGAATAGGTCCAGTTTGTATCCGGAACTGCCCTGCTTTTTCAGCTTAATTAAATTGATACGATCAGGGCAGATCTCTAGGCCAATGCCGTTCTTGGAACGCGAAAACAGGTTTTTAAGGAAACTAACCACCGTCGAACCGCCTGACTTGCGTTGGGGTATACGAAACAGCCGTGCCAGACGGGATACGCCGAGGGGTGCGCGATCGCCACTCGAAGATCCGAAGCAATGACTGTTCTATTTTCTACACTGACACTCTCTGTATTGACAAGCAGCCAGATCAAACCGTCTTCCGGAAATCTTGGTTTTGCTAAACCGGGGTTTCACGGGATCGCCGATCGTTGAGAAATTTCAATTGTCGATACAGGGTCAGGGTTTGGGGCATTGCCACACCGTAGGCTTGGGCCACTCGCAGGGGATGACCAAAGATCGCATCCAGTTCAAGGGGACGATTGTGATCAAGGTCGAGTTTCATGCTGGTCAGGTACGGACGCATCGCATCGGTGGTCGTGAGCATTGTGTTGATGAAGTCAGCGGGAATGAAGCGCTGATCAGCGGCAGCAACAGCGCGAATTTCCTGCATCAGTTCTACGGCAAGGGTGCGAATAGCGGGATCGGCGACCAGTGCATCGGTTTTGGCGTCCAGAATCGCGGAGAGTCCGTTAAACGGAATATTCCACATGAGTTTTTTCCAGCGTGCCAGGATCAGATCGGCTTGGCGTTCGATCGGAATGCCTGCCTGTTCCAGATCGCCCGCGATCGCCTCCAGCCGATCGGTTAGGCCGCTGGGCTGACCATCAAGCCGAAAATCCCCCAGGGCGATTTTGCCTTCATCTAAATGGTGGATATGTCCCGGTGCGATTTTATTGGAGCAGGTAAAACACAATCCACCGAGAACGCGATCGCCGATCATCCGGGCGATGTCCGCCTCAACCCCGAGGCCATTTTGCAGCACGAGAACCAGACCACGATCGCCCACCAAGGGCGGCAAGAGTTTTGGTAAAGCGGAATTTTGTGTGGTCTTCAGGGCGACGATCGTCACGTCGGCGGGGGGCATGTCAGCGACATCGTTGTAAATCTCCAGATCGTGCAGATGCAGATCGCCCCAGATCGAATCCACCCGCAACCCCCGATCGCGCACCTGTTGATAATCTCGATGTAGCAGAAACCGAACGGGAAACCCGGCGGCGTGCAGGCGTGCCCCGTACAGTCCACCGATCGCCCCAGTGCCGAGAATGGCATAGCTTCGTTTGGTCATCATCTTGCCTCCTAAATCAGTGGTTTACATCGTGGATATGCTCTGGGTTGAGCTTTGGGTTAATCTCTGGGTTGAGCTTCGGGTGAATCGTTGGGTTTCTCTACGGTGTCTACCCGGCAGCCTGTGGTGACTGGCGACTTAGTAGCCATGAAAATCCGACAGCCAGACCCCGATATACAGCCGATCAGCGGTTTCCCATTCCACCAGACCCCAGATCGTTTCATTGCTAAACCGATAGCTTTGACGCTCATCACTCCAAACCTGACGGACGCCCTCGCGAATCCCGTCATTTAAGCGACAGCCCAGCATTGTATCTAAGGTTTCAAACACCACATCAATCCCAATACTGAGGGTAAAAGAGGCTTCCGTTTGCTGAAGCTGTTGGGACTCACGATCGAACAGGAGCCCCAAGCTAACCTCACCGGGGATCAGGCGGTAGACCAGCGCCGTGGTGTCTCCCCAATAGCCAGGAAATTCAGCGTAGGGAACTCCGAGCATTGACTCCACCGCCGATCGGGACGACCCAGGGGGAAATCCCGGAAACCCTAAACCACTGGGCTGATCATCGCAGCGCCTCGGACTTCCGAACTGCTCAGGACTCGGAGGAGTCGTCACCGTCGAGGTCAGGGGATTGATCCAAGCGGAAATGGGAACCGGAGACACCCATCGAAACGTCGAGGCCGCCGTGGCAACCTGGGGATGCAGCACGGTCTTACCGCAGACCAGGACGATCAGGAGCTTGGCAAAAAGTGGCGACAGGTTGAGCTGGCAAAATGGGTGACGAAAACTCAAGCACATGCGGCAGTAGACTCAGAGATCCTGAATGGGGAAATGTTTAATTTAAGATGATCGCAATGTGAAAGCATCCAGAATGCGGCTCCTCGATTGCGATCGGGGCCAGACGCCCGGTATTGATCCGCTTAAAGCTCACAATACCGAGCGGGGCTAGTCAATTTTGGGACGATGCCGTGACGTTAAGAAAGCGTACCGGTCGAAACGAGAGATCCAATCCTGGAGTAAAGTGATTGTGCTTCTTGAACATAAATCAAATTTGCGAGGATCGATGTGTTTCCACACCGTCTTTGCTACCTGATCATTGATGACCTGGATTGTGAGCCGATCGCCCGTCAGGGGACACTGGTAATTCTGCGGGGGGCCATGCCCTCGCGCCGATCGAGCCAGCGGGTGATCGAACTGGCCCGCGTCCTCTGGGAAGATGGCCACCTCCCGGCTGAACGTTTTGCTAACGGAATTACGGAAGAATCGATTATGTCTTTGTCTGAAATGGCTGACGTGCCTGCTCCGAACCTGCTGCCCGTTGAACAGGGTGCGATCGAGCTGTGTCAGTTACTGGCCTGTCAGGTGGCTTACCAACAGGCGTGTATGGAAGCACGCCCCTTAGTGTCCCTGGTTCAAGCTGTCCTTGATGGCGATCGAACCCTGACACCGACGGAACTGGATCTAGCGAGCGATCGAAAAACGGCCAAAACGTTGCAAAAGGTCGCGAGCGCCTGTGCCGACTTGACCCGCTTTCGTGAGGCCATGAGTGGCCACGCCCGCCTTGTCCTGGAGATTATCCGGGCGGACGGAGCCGGGGAACCGGAGATTGTCGCGACGGAGGAGGCGATCGATACGGCGATCGAGCCGACGTTAGAAGCCTAGGGGCGCAGCCCGACAAAGACACGAAAAAGGGAGTGCTGCAAACGGCACTCCCTTGAACAGATCAGATCCACAGATCTGCATGACACCGACCCTAAGCCGACCCTAAGCTGGCTTAATCGTCTTCCGCAAAGATGTAGCGGCGCAGTTCGCTCGGATCGGGCTCCGGGCTATTTTCCGCAAACTCGACCGATTCATCGACTTCGGCTTGGATTTTCTGGCGAACGTCTTTGAAATCCGCTTCCGTCGCGAGATTGTGTTCGAGCATGTAATTCTCGAACCGGGTAATCGGGTCGCGGGCAAACCAGATGTCTTTCTCTTCCTGCGATCGCAGTTCATCCGGGTCAGCGAGCGAGTGACCACGAAAACGGTAGGTCAGCGCTTCGATCAGCGTCGGGCCTTCGCCTGCACGGGCACGTTCCACCGCTGCCATTGCCGCTTCCCGTACTGCCATCACATCCATGCCATCGACTTCAACACCAACCATGTTGAAGACGCTAGCCTTTTTGTAGATTTCCGGCTGCGAGGTGGCCCGTTCGTGAGCCATGCCGATCGCCCACTTGTTATTTTCCACCACGAAAATAATCGGCAACTTCCAGAGCGACGCCATGTTCAGCGTCTCGAAAAACTGCCCGTTATTGCTTGCACCATCACCAAAGAAGCAGGCCACGACGCGATCGGAAGAGGCATCGCCCATCACATCCCGACGATACCGACTTTGGAAGGCCGCACCTGCCGCAACGGGGATACCTTCCGCCACAAAGGCATAACCACCGAGCAGGTTGTGCTCGCTGGAAAACATGTGCATCGAACCGCCACGCCCTTTACTACAGCCGGTTTCCTTACCGAACAACTCCGCCATCACCTGACGAGCCGGAACGCCAGCACTCAGGGCATGGACGTGGTCACGGTAGGTACTACAAACGTAGTCGTAGCCCGGTTTCATCGCGCCACGCACGACGCCACTGGAAACCGCTTCCTGTCCGTTATATAAGTGGACGAAGCCAAACATTTTGCCGCGATAGTACATCTCGGCGCATTTATCTTCAAAAAAGCGCCCCAGCACCATGTCCTGATAGACCGCGAGGGCGGCATCGCGATCGATTTCGGCTGCTGCCGTGTTGCTTGCGGGAATCGTACGTTCTGAGACCATGGAAATGCTGCGATGTGGGCGCTTTACCAGAAATTCACTCTAGACATTGTAGTGGCAAGGTGTCATTCCAGACAGGCCACCTCTAACCGTTCTGTTTGACACCAAGACTATCCCGATGCAGCATCATCAGGTTTGTCAGATAGGATATGTTAGACCAGTCCTATTCGCCGCCGTCCTGACGTAGATCGCCGTGCAAATTCCGCTCGACTACTACCGCATACTCGGATTACCGATCCAGGCGACACCCGAACGGCTGCAACAAGCCTATCGCGATCGTCTGCAACAATCGCCCCGCCGTGAATATTCTGAAACGGCGATCGCAGCCCGTATTGCGCTAATTAACGAGGCGTTTGAAACCCTAGCGGATGATGTGCTGCGCGATCGTTACGACACAAAATTTTTAAATTCCACCCTGCCCGGCGCGTCAAAGGTGGGGGAAAGCGATGACCCCAATCCCAATCCACCGACCCTCGAAATCGATGATGCGAACCTGGTGGGTGCATTGCCGATCTTGCTAGAGCTGGGCGAGTACGAAACGGTGCTGAAACTGGGACGGCCCCTCTTAAGTCAGCCCCAGTCGATTCGGGATTCTGTGAGTCAAACCCTCCAGCGAGCGGATGTGGTGCTGTCGGTGGCGACGGCCTATCTGGAAATTGGTCGTGAACAGTGGCAGCAAAAACTATACGAAAAAGCCGCAGCATCTCTAGAGGCGGGACAGGCGATGCTGTTGCGGGAGGGGCTGCTGCCCCAAGTGCGGGGGGAGATGCAGGCGGATCTACGGAAACTGCGCCCCTATCGTGTGTTAGAACTGCTGTCGCTGCCGCTGGATCGCGATGTGCCGCGTCAGCGCGGGTTTCAGTTGCTGCGTGACATGCTTCAGGATCGCGGCGGGATTGATGGTACGGGTGATGATCAATCGGGGCTGAGCGTTGAGGGGTTTCTTCGGTTTATCCAACAGTTGCGTCAGCACACCACCGTTGCGGAACAACAGCTTTTGTTTGAAATGGAGGCGCGGCGTCCTTCGGCGGTGGCGACCTATCTGGCGGCCTATGCCGCGATCGCGCGGGGGTTTGTGCAGCATCAGCCTGCTTCGGTGTATCGTGCCAAATCCATGCTGATCCAGCTTGGGCGGCGTCAAGATGTGCACCTCGAACAGGCGATCTGTGCCTTGCTTTTAGGGCAAAGCGATCGTGCTACGCGATCGCTGGATCTCAGTCAAGATGACGAAGCACTCCAGATCATTCGGGACAATTCCCACGGATCACCGGATTTACTACCGGGGTTATGCCTCTACAGTGAACAGTGGCTTCAGGACGATATCTTTCCCCACTTTCGGGATCTGAAAGACCGCACCGCTTCCCTCAAGGACTATTTCGCCGATCCCCAGGTTCAGACCTATCTGGAAAATTTGCCACCCGATACTCAGGTTTCCGATCGCTGGCTAGAGGTGGGCTATCGTCAACTTCCCCCCCTGCAACCGGAAACCCGCAGTACGATTCCCACACCGCCGTTGCCTACCCTGACGGCCACCCCACAGGCTGCGCCCGCCCTGCGATCCAGTGAGGAGCCGGTTTCCTGGACGATCGATCGTCATGGGTTGACCGATGCGGCCAAAGCAGACAAGCCCGCCCCGGTGTTACCAAGACCGATCGCGCCCAGCGAAGAACCGGTGAGTGCGACCGCACCCCGGAAACGGGGGCGACGCCCGCCTCGCCTTCGGATCGATCGGTTGCTCCTGCTGGGGGCGGGGGGCGTTCTGGCGTTATTCCTGCTGTTGTGGCTTGTGGGGCGTGTCCTGGCGGGGATTGCCGGTATTTTGAGTAATTTTGGTGCGCCCAGACTGGAAGGGACGCCGGTATCCGTGTCCCTCGATCGCCCAGCCTTCACGTTACCCGAGCCCGCCCCGGAAGCGGAAACGCCGGAGGATAAAACCCGTGGTCAACTGACCGACGATCGCGCCCAAGCCACGATCAAAACCTGGCTGGAGATCAAACGCCGCGCGATGGGCAAGGATCGAGATCTGGACGCTCTGGGTGAAATTTTAGTCGCTCCAGCTCTGGCCTCCCTGGAAAATTTGGCGATCGAAGCCGAGACCAATGGTTGGTATTGGGAATACGAACATGAGGTGAGCGACGTTGTGATCGAAACGGCACCAGAGGCCGCACCGAATGCGGGCACGCCGCCCGGTGATGCCGCCTCAACCGCCACAGCAGCTCCCCCAGCCGATCGCGGCGCAACTCCGATCGCGATCGTCACCGCCACCGTCATTGAACGCGGTACGTTATTTGAGGGTGAAACCCAGGTTCGTCAGACGAATGACACCTTGCGGGTACGGTACGAACTCGAACAACGTAACGATCGCTGGTACGTTCGGGACTGGCAGGCAGAGGCGGGAAATTAAACCAAACCGCTCGTGTCCATGTCCACCCTAGTGTCTATTCGGTGCGCGTTGGTGCGTTCCATCTGTTTGCATGTTTCCTACCTTTTTGCCCGAGACGGTTTGTCATCTCACCGAAGCCACCTCGATCGCCCAAGCTCAGGCGATCACGGCTGTTGAGATCCGGACTTCGGTGGCTCCTCAACCGTTACGCACAACCTACGTTCGCACCGGGCAGGCGGATGCGCGATCGGCCCCGATCCTGCTGCTCCACGGGTTTGACAGTTCGGTGTTGGAATATCGCCGACTTCAGCCGCTGTTGTCGATCGAGCGGGAAACCTACGCGGTGGATCTACTCGGATTTGGCTTTAGCGATCGCACGGCGGGCAGTGGGTTCACCCCCGATGATATCGATCAGCACCTCTACGACACCTGGCGATCGCTGATCGATCGCCCCGTCGTGCTGGTTGGCGCTTCGATGGGGGGGGCAGCGGCGATCCGTTTTGCCCTACGCCATCCGGAGGCCGTCGATCGATTGGTCTTGCTCGACAGCGCGGGCATTGCCAACGGCCCCATACTGGGTAAATTCCTGGTTCCACCCTTCGATAAACTGGCGACCGACTTTCTCAAGCGTCCCAATGTCCGCAGCAGTATCGGCGCGTCCGCCTATTTCAACAAACAGCTCAATTCTGAGGATGCTCGCTGCTGTGCGGCACTGCATCTTGACATGCCCAATTGGCATGAGGCTCTTGTTGCCTTCACCAAAAGTGGCGGCTATCCCTCCCTTCGCAAACAGCTCGGCGAGGTCGCGGTTCCGACCTTAATTCTCTGGGGTCGTAACGATAAAATCCTGGGTACGAAAGATGCGCTGGTGTTCGATCGCGATCTCCCCAACAGTCAACTGCACTGGATCGATCAGTGCGGCCATGTCCCCCATCTCGAAGCACCCCAGGCGACCGCCAGTCATATTTTGGCCTTTGTGCGATCGCAGCCTTCGATGCTGCCTGCATAACCTTGCACTTAAATCGCAGTCGCTTTCGTCGAAAAATCGGTCTTGACATCCTCCCCGACCTAAAGGCACGGAGATTCCCTAGCAAGCAAACAAGCTTAGTTGCTCGACTTCTAGACGGGTTCGCGCTTCATCGGCTGCTGCTGGCGAACCAGTCTTCTGCAATCCTCCACGCGCATTTAGAGCCTCCGAGTGTCCCCCGGCGGCATTTCGGCTACGCTCAATGCAGGCTTTGATATTGAGCGCAGCATTCACATCGCGGTCGTGTTCCGCACCACAGTGCAGACAAGTCCAAGTACGAACATTTAGCGGCTTCTTTCCGCCAATCTGCCCGCAGCACGAACACCGCTGGCTAGTCGGCTCCCATCGGCTGATGACCTGGAAGTCTCGACCGTAGCGAATCGACTTCGATTCCAGTAGCGTCCGAAACTGCCGCCAACCTGCATCGGAGATTGCTCGTGCCAGCTTGCGGTTCTTCACCATTCCCGACACGTTTAGGTCTTCCAACACGAGCGCTTGGTTCTCGCGCACGAGTTTGGTTGACAGTTTGTGTAGGAAGTCGGTGCGGGTGTCTTTAATTCGGGCGTGCAGTCGGGCGACTTTCTGGCGAGCAATTTGATAGCGCCCACTACCTCTCACCTTTCGACTCAAGGATTGTTGCCGCCGACGCAGCTTTTTAAGCTGGCGTTGCAGGATGCGCGGATTGGCAACCTTCTCGCCGCTGCTCAGGGTGGCGAAGGTTGTGATACCAAGGTCGATTCCTACACCGTCATTGTGAGCCGGATATTGCCTGGGTTCGATGTCACACACAAAGCTGACGAAGTAGCGTCCGGCGGCGTCTTGGATGACGGTCACCGATGATGGCTCTGATGCCAGTTCACGCGACCATTGCACTTTTACATCGCCAATTTTCGCCAGATACAACTTGCCGTTGTCGCGGAGCTTGAATCCGCCACGGGTGAGTCGGAAGGCTTGAGCGTTGCTCTTGCGTTTGAATCGCGGGAATCCCACTTTCCTTCCTGTTCGTTGGTCTCTCAAGCTTTGAAAGAAGTTCTTGAAGGCGAGGCAAGCATCTTGAACCGATTGTTGCAGGGCGATGCTGGTGACGTCTGCTAACCACCATCGTTCGGCTGTGTGTTTGGCTTGGGTTATTAGCCGTTTTTGTAGCTCTGTGCTGCTGATAGTTTGACCGTTGGCTTGATATTCCTCCTGTCGTAGTCGTAGGGCATCGTTAAACACGACTCGTACGCAGCCGAACGTCCGCGCCAGCATTCGGCGCTGGGCTATGTTGGGATAGATGCGGTGTCGGTGTCGTGCTTTCATGGCCTGTGCTGACGTTCGTTTTCGATGTTACACAATCCGTCCTACAAGGACGGGGCTTTAGACCCTTATTTTTTTGGTAAACGCAGGATTTTGCATCGTACTAACCTGCTCCGTCATTGCCGGTAAACGTAAAAACTGCTCCAGCCAGATCTTGAGCTGATAGGTCGCGCGACAATCATCCTCGTTGTAGTCCACAATCCAAGCCAGCCGATCGCGATCCGCCGTCTCCAGCCATTCGTTATACCAGCAAATACACTGGGCTCCATTGGCTCGCGGATCG
>RDYZ01000179.1 GCA_004293855.1 Oscillatoriales cyanobacterium
GATGCGCTGGGCGAGGGCTTCGGCGATCGCGGTTTTGCCGACGCCCGGTTCACCGATCAACACCGGGTTATTCTTGCGGCGACGTGATAACACCTGGACAATTTGGCGGATTTCTTCATCACGACCGATCACCGGGTCGAGCTTGCCCTGGCGAGCCTGTTCCGTCAGGTCGCGGCCATAGCGCTCCAGTACACCGAGGTTGCTCTCGTCGTCTTCGGGCTTACCCGCTTTGCCCGGTTTACCAGCTTTGCCCGACTTCGCGGACGTGGCACTGGCTTCAGCGGCTTCCTTGGCGCTGGCTTCCACGGCCTGTTTCGCCTGTTCGCGTAGATCATCGATCGACTTGGCAATATTGGCCTGACTGCTGCCGAGGTTGGCGATCGTCCGGCTACCGATGCGATCGTCTTCCGCAAAACCTAATAACAGATGCTCAACACCGATCGCCTCGTCGTTAAAATTCTCCCGCGCCCGCTCCGCCTTATCGAGCATCACATCCAGGCTACGACCGAGATAGAGCTGATCGACCGGCCCCATGCGCGGGTGACGGCGGGCGAACAGATCGAGTTTTGTCGCCAGGGCGTCGGGGTCGATCCCGGCGGGGCGAAGGATTTCGTGGGATAGATCCACGGTTTCAATCAGCGCGATCGCCAGATGCTCGACCTCTAAATTCGAGTTACGGTAGCGGCGGGCGATCTCTTGGGAGGCGACGATCGTATCCCAGGCTTTGTCGGTGAATTTAGACGGGTCGGTCGGTTGCATGGAGGGAGATCGAGTGAGAGATCCGGCGAGAGATTCGGGGACGTGCAAAGGTGAATCCTATCGCCTTTCGATTGTCTCCGATCGCGGGCGTCGCTGCACGGTGGGGATATTGCGATCTTGCGATCGAGCTTCACGATCGGGTGTAGCGCTCCACAACCGATCGCACCGCCGCCTTCGAGCCACCATAACTAACGATCGCCACATCCAAATCCCAATCCCGATATCGCACCAACGCCCGCAACATGGCATCAACAATCCAGTCAAGGCTATTCCCGAACACCCCACCCCCCAGCAACGTCAAAAACACCGCAGGATTCCCCGTTGCGAGCCGATTTAAAATCGCCGTACCGATCGTCGCTTCGTAGGACGCTTCCAACACCAACCGCGCAAAAGCTTCCCATAACTCGGCCTCGCAAGAAGAATAGGCCACCGGCAACGCCGAACAATAGGCTTGGGTGACTCGGTGCTGTGCCTCGCCGATCGTCACCTGGGTTTGGTGCTGCACACCGATCCGCAGGGCTTGACGTAACCGATCGATCTCCGTGGACGATGACGCCTGCAAACGCTGGGAAATTTGACGTAACCCCTCCCGAGACGCTAGCGCATACCCATTCCGCATCGTCCAAAGCTGCCCGTCAGCATTCCCCAAAGCCGCACCCAAATCCGCCAAACAGTCAAGCTGATGGCTCGCAGATTGGCCGATTTCACCCATCACATCGACAAAATAATTGCGATAAATCGTGCCTGCACCCGCCGCGATCGCACACTGCGGCCCCTGGGTTGCGTCCTGTTCGTAAATCCCCACCCCCTCCTCCGGTGTCACCGCTGGGTTTACCATCTCCAGCAAATTAAACTGGGACGCCACCTGAAACACCGCGCCTGCATTCGCGGGGTCGGCGTGGAGTTGCTGAACATCGGCGATCACTTCACGCACGGCTAATTTGCCGGAGGCATCAGCCCGATCGCGATCAACCCGGCGACGCAGCTCGGCAAGTGATGGCGTCTCCAATCGCCCATAGACGTAGGATTTTTGGTTCACGATTGACGTTAGCCTGTCCCCCTCGACCACAATTTGCTCGCGGACACGATCGGGCGAAACTTCACGAAAACCGGTTAACCGTTCAAACCACGTCATGGGCTATCCTAATGGGCGATCAAAATTAGGCTTCGATCGGCGCGGGATTGGGCTGAAGCAAGCTGACCATATGACCCTCCGGCGTGTTCATCGCGGCCACCTTACCAAAACTCGGCTCGCGAATGTCGCCATTCAGCGTTGCGCCCAGCGCCTCAAGGGTCGCCACCGTCGCCACCACATCTTCAACCACAAAGCTCAAAATTGGCGATTGTGCCACCGTTTGCTGACCCCGTGCCGCGTGCAGCGCGATCGTTGTTCCGTCCGCGTCCAGTTCCGCCCAACCGGGCGAACTCATTTTGACCGCGAGACCGAGACCTTCGCTAAAAAACTTCACCGATGCCGCCACATCGGGAACCATCAGCATTACATGTTTAAATTGAGCAGGCATAAGTAAAAACGGTCGAATTTCGACGCTGAATCAGAAGTCTCACGGTCTTTATTGTGAAGAGCGAATCCTGAAACTGCAATGACGGTGCTGTCACCATAACCCGCGATGACTGCGGCGGTATTGCTCGACTTGCTTTCCCTTCCGTCCAATGACCTCCATTGAATCCACTGAATTAACCCCATGCGTCTTCGGTCTCGATCGCTCCGCACGAACCTGATCACCAGCCTTGCGACCCTCACGATCGGCCTGAGCGCCTGCACTGCTCGCGACCCTCACGATCGGCCTGAGCGCCTGCACTGCTCCCGAAGCACCGAGCGATCGCGGCGATCGCATCGAGATCGGCACGACCAGCACCGTGGTCACCCTCGATCCCGCCGATGCCTACGACCAAGCCTCGAACGTGGCGATCTACAACCTCGGCGATCGGCTCTACCGTTACCAAGCCAACAGCACCGCGATCGAACCCAGCCTTGCGACGGCTTTACCCCAAATCAGCGACGACGGCTTAACCTACACCATCCCCATTCGCCAGGGCGTCAGCTTCCACGACGGAACCGACTTCAATGCTGAGGCGATGGCCTTTTCGCTGCGACGATTTATCGAAAATAAAGGCCGTGCCGCTTTCCTGTTGGCGGATCTGGTGAAGTCGATCGAGGCCACCGGCGACTACGAATTAACGATCAAGTTGGCCTATCCCTTCCCCGCGTTTACCGATCTGCTGACCTATCCCGGCCTCTGTGCGGTCTCGCCCGCTGCCTACGAAATTGCCGAGGGCGATTTCGAGCCGAATACGTTTGTGGGAACTGGCCCCTATCGTTTGGCGGATTATGGTGGCGACAATATCAAGCTCGATGTGTTTGAGGATTACTGGGGAACGCCGCCGCAAAATGACGGGATCGTGCTTCAGCGTTTTTCCAGCGCGGCCAACCTTTACAACGCGTTTCGTAGCGACGGGATCGATGTGGCGTATCAGGCGCTTGACCCGGATCAGATTCGGAGCCTGATCGAGCTATCGGATCAGCCCGCTGGCGGTTGGCAGGTGATTTCCAGCGAAAGCCCGTCAATTTCCTATCTCGTGATCAATGCCCAACAGCCGCCGTTCGATCGCGTCGAAGTCCGTCAAGCCCTAGCCGCTGCGATCGATCGTGACCTGATTAATGAGCGGGTATTTTACGGCCAAGCACAGCCGCTCTATAGCCTGATTCCGCCCTCGTTTCCGGTATCAAAATCGGTCTTTGCCGATCGCTACGGCAAAACCCCCGACCTCGATCGGGCAAAAGCCATGCTAATCGCCGCCGGTTTTTCGGCAGAAAATCCCCTAACCCTGGAAATCTGGTACGGCTCCAACTCACCGTCATCGCGGCTAGCGGCGATCGTCATGCAAGCCCACGCCGATCGTTACCTCGACGGCTTGCTGAAAATCGATCCCCACAGCGTCGAAGCCGCCACCGCCTACGGTTACCTCGACAAGGGCGTTTATCCCTCGTTTGCCCTGTCCTGGTACGCCGACTTTTTCGACCCGGATAACTACCTCAAACCGTTTTTAGATTGCGCGGAAGGCTCGACGCAAGACGGGTGTATTGCCGGTGAAAGTCAGTATCACGGCTCGTTTTTCTTTAGCGATCGAGCCAATGCCTTACTTGCCGCCCAGCGTAGCGAAAGCGACCCCCAAAAACGCGCGGCGATGCTGGAGGAATTGCAAACGATCGTCGCCGACGAGGTTCCCTATCTGCCGCTCTGGCAAAGCAAGGATTACGCCTTCGCCCAGTCGGATATTGACGGCGTGCAACTCAATGCGACCCAGCAAGTTTTGCCGTTTTCGACGATTCAGCGGACGGCACGATCGTCCCGTGGGGGTGAGTGAGCATGGTCAATTTCGATCGATGGGCTCGCAGGCTAATCGTGATCGTTGGGGTGTGGCTGCTGACGATCGCGCCAGGGTGGGCGGCAAGTTTGGACAGTCTGGGCGATCGGGTGACTCATTTCCCGGACTGGACGAGCCGCCCCGCCCTGGGTGACACCCGCAGCGATCTCGCCTATCCCGACTGGATGGCCGGAACCTGGCACGTCACCAGTACGTTAACCGCGATGTATGCGCCCCTAGCGCCGGACATTGTCACACCGGGCTATGAGGGCAATCGCCGGTATCTCGATCGCCCCGTAGAATTTGACGTGCGCTTTGCGGCAGCACGGCCACAGCTTCGGGGCAATTTGCCGTTTGGAGCGTTGGGAAAGCCGCCGATCGTCGCCGATCGACAATTTAACGGTGAACAGATCCTGAAAGCCTACGTCGGCGATCAAACTGCATTACAGGTGCGCGTCGAGCCGAATGATCCGAATCAACAGGCGACGGTTTTACCGGACGGACGGCAGTTGATTGCGGTGGTGACGGCGCGGGGTGGGGCAATGGTTGGCGATCGGGATTTCATCGGCTCGGAGTTGGTGACGCAATTTTTTCGGACGCAGCCGGAGATCTATCTCAACGGGGTCGAAACCACAACGGCCTATCACCAACAAGCGGACGATCGCATTACCGCCGATCAGTTCACCGCCGTCTATCTTTCGCCCCAAGATCCGGAGTATTTCACCGCAGGCGATCGACCCGTGGCGTTGTATCGCTACGATTTACAGCTCGATCGCCTAGATCCGTAGGACGG
>RDYZ01000037.1 GCA_004293855.1 Oscillatoriales cyanobacterium
CACCACCGCAGGAATATCGACCTTTTCAACCTCGGGAATCGTTTCAAGTTTCAACCCCACCTTATTGCCGCCGGATAACCGTTGGAGCAATTTGGGTTTAGGGGCATGAAAAAGGTAGATCAGGTAATCGCCCGCCAACCAGGTGACTTGAGATGGAACAATCCGCAAGCGTTCACTGCGCTTGAGCAAGAGCGGTACTAGTTCATTGGCATCAATCAATTTTTGGATGTGCGATTGCTGAAAGGCAAATCCGGCTTCGCGTAGGGTGGTTTCGCCCAGTTTCACCGTTCCATCGCGCAAGCGCTGGTTCCAGAGTTTGATCGGAAAATCCTGCTTGAGGGCTTGCTGAACTTTGGTGGCCTTGGCGCTTTTGGTGGAATCCTTGGGTAAGAGGGCAAGGGTGCGCGGTGGGCTGAATTCCTCGATCGCCCGCTGGGCTAACACGGCATTGACCTCGCCGTTGCTGGTCATCGTCACAAATGTACCGATCGAGCTTAAACCGGCTTCCTCAAGCACGTCGGTATCGAGCGCACTGCTGAGAAACACGGGTATATTTTCCCGTTCAGCGGCCTCGCAGGCTTCGGCATCCGTATCGATCAACACCACCGATTCGCCGCGCTCCTGAAACAGTTGTGCGACCAGCCGACTGAGGGGATTGGAGCCCACAATCAACGCTCCCCGATCGCCAGTGGCTTGCACCTTGAGCAGTTGGGCCAGTGGTTTGGCGGTTAAACCTTGGACGATAACGGTGACAACGATCGTCAAAAAAACCAGCGCTTTGATCGCGTCTCCCCCGTTCACGCCGCGCTCTACGAGCAAAATTGAGAACAGGGAGGAAACCGAGGCGGACACAATTCCACGCGGCGAAATCCAGCCCGCAAATAATTTTTGTCGCCAGTTGAGATCGCTATTCCAGGTGCAAACCCAGATATTGACCGGGCGAACCACGAACATTAACACCGCAACTGTGGCAAGGCTACCCCAGCCGAGGGCGATGATACTGGCGATCGAGAGATCCGCCGCCAGCAGCACAAATAAAACCGACACCGCCAGGGTGGTGAGTTGCCCTTTAAAGCGTCGTAGTAAACGCTCCTCGGGTAAGGAGGAGGCCCGCAGCACCAAGCCCGCCGCGACGGTTGCCATTAAGCCCGATTCGCTAATGAGCAGTTGTGCGATCGCAAATAGGCTCCAGACCCCGGCCAAGACGAACAAATTTTTCAGATCGTCGGATAAAAACGAGGCTTTTTTGATAAACCAGCCCATCAGCCAGCCCCCCACCCCACCGATCGCCACGCCTAAACCCAAGCGCAGGATCAACCCACCGACCAGCCCCACCAGATCCGCGTCACCGTTGAGGACCACATCCAACACCAGCACCGCTAAAATCGCCCCTACGGGATCGATTAAAACGCCTTCCCCCTCTAGCAGGGTCGAAACCTGACGATCGGCCTGCACTTGTTTTAACAGTGGACTGATGACCGTAGGGCCGGTCACCACAATCAGCGAGGCGTAGAGAAAGGCGATCGTCCAGGGAAATTCCCCCAGCCAGTGCGCCGCCATGCCGCCACCGACAAAGGTGATCAGTGTGCCGATCGTCACCAAATTACGTAAACTGCCCGAAACGCGCCCGAGTTCGCGCAACCCGAGACTTAAGCCCCCTTCAAATAAAATCAGGGCGACCGAAAGCGAGACGAGGGTTTCGAGGCCATCCCCTAAAATCGCTGGACGGAGCCAATTTAAGCCGCTCGGCCCAAGACCGATGCCAAACAGCAGCAAAAAAACAATACCTGGCAATTTGAGGTAATCGGCGATCACCTGTGCGCCGATCCCCGCTGCGACGGTTAGTACGATCGAAAGTGTAATGAGAAAGGATGCGTCCATAAGCTAGAACCCGCCGGGTTAAGCCAGAGTGATCCGAGAGCAGGCAATGGTCGTTAGAGGGGAGAAACAAATTGCCATAGCAGGGGCACACAACGCAAAGTAACGCAAAACAACGCGAAAAACGGACTTAGCCCGTAAGTCCGTTCAGAATATCACACTCAAAATTACTCTGGCGGAATGGGGCCACCCCGCCGGGATCTGAACCAACCGTGCGGCAACAGTTCAGATTTTGGCATCCCTAAAAACTGCGATCGACACTGGAATTAAACACGGGTTCGAGGCGAATCGCGACCACCTCGGACGGACGAATCACCATGTATTCACCCTGGATATTTTTAATCGGCACATTAATAAATTCACGTGAATCCGATTTGGGCTTGAGTTCGCTGCCGTACCACTTCTGAAAGTCTTCGATCGTCGGGAATCGAACCTCTTCACGATGGCCCCCTGAGATCATCAGATGGACGGCATATTCACTAGGTCTTGGCATGGGTTAACGGCGATAAAAATCAGGCGAAAATCATCAGCAATTGAGGGGCTGTCATCACGGATCGTGCAAGCGCTGACCGAGCCAGGGTAACAGCCCCGAGTTGTTGGGGTGAATCGTTCCACAGCTTACCCGATCGGGGTTCTGCGATGGATGGATGCCACGCCCTAGGCTTTGAGCTTAAAGCGCTGCAACATCAGATCGATCGCATCCGGCAAGATCTGGGCAAGACTATCCGGATGCTCGAATTCTAATTGTTGATATGTGGGCAGGTCAAAGGGAAACTGACCGCTAAAGTTTGGGCGTTGCATATAGGCCAGCACAATTTGCTCGGGACGCTTGTGCTGAATGGCGTAGCCAATTTCGACGCAGACATTGGGGCTGGGTAGAAGCTGCGGCGGGTCGCCTCCCACGACGCCAAGGGGGGTGATATCCGCCACAAACAGTAAACTTTTGCGAATCTGTTCCAGGGTGCGGCGGTTAAGACGTAGGGGATGCTCCGCCGATCGCAGGGCTTTGGTAATTCGTAGGGGAAGCCGCGCGGCTTGATTAAAGTTGCGGACAAAGTTATCGAGACCGTCACTCAAGGCTTGGCTGGATCGATCGAACTGGGTTTGATGACACAGATAAATCGACGGGTCGAGATGGGCGAGGCTATCCACCTTCGTGAAGTAGATTTCATGGCTACTCAAATCAATATTTGAGATGGCATAACTGCCGCTCCCTTCGATATAAAACTCGATCGCCTCGCCGGTCAGGTAACGCTGAAACCACACCGATCGCTCAATGTCCTGACGATCCTCAAGAAAGTCCGCCCGCAGCCCCGCCTTGAGCAAGCTATTTTTCGCAAGACGCAGATCCTGGGGGCGTTGCTGTAATGCCTCTAGGGGTTCATATTTTTCGAGATACCAAGCACGAAGGGCAATGATAGCCATGACAGTGAGGGGGCAAAGGGTCTATGGAACGTCGAACCGAGGACTTGAAACAAACAGAGCGCCGATCGCACTGAAGGATCGAACGCTCTGCTCGTTAACGTCAATGATTAGTGTAGCAAGTCAGATGTGGCGTCAGAACGACCAAAATCGAGTGCGTAGACACTACCGATAGTGGTGATCGTGACGGGATCAGCCGAGGGGTTTCTCGCTCGATCGCGATACACCATTACCGCCGCAGCATCACACCATCGGCCATCACGACGCCACTGAGTCCGATCGCACGAACCGGCGATCGCACAGATGCAACAGCCAGCAAGCCACGATCAGCTTCACCGCTTCCAAGCCCCAGTAGCTCAGGTGCATGGCATTCATCCCCACCGGTAAACCTGCGGACACCTCCGTCAGGCTGAGATTGAGACCGAGGGCGCTCATCTGCGGCGTCAGAATGTAGGTATAGATTGCGGTAATCCCGAGCAGAATGCAGGCGAGGATCGTGGCGCGACGGGTCACGGAACCAAAGCCATGATTGCGTTTAGAAATCGCGAGAATGCCCGTTAGGGTCGCCGCCGCCGTGATCAGTTCCAGATGGTTAAACCGCTCAAAGGTCATGAATCCGGCTGCCGCAAAGTTGGGCGAGTCCATCATGCCCGCTTCCATCAGGCTCGGCATGACCACAAAATCAAGGACGAGGCTGCCACCCACCCAGCAGGCAAGACAGAGGGGAATGATCTGCGACCAGGGCAGTGAGGCGCGATCGCTCGGAACGTGAAATCGGTTTTGAAGTTGGTTAAGCATCAGTGTGTTTGCCTCCGCTGAGTGCAGCATTGCCACGACACCGACGAGGTCTCGATTTTCCGGGTCAGGCTTGAACTGGAAATTGAGAACAAAGAATCAACGAGGTCGATCGGGGGTCGTCAACTCTTAGATTAACGAATTTCCTGGCGGTGTAATGTGAATTATTCTTGCTAAAAAAAACGAAATAACACCAACGTCTAGAACGAAGCCAGAACGATAGATTGCGACCGCCGATCCCCCCCCGAATTCACCCGGAAAGCCAAGACCATCTCCTGAAAACAGAGGTTAAGAATTTGATCCTTGCGTCACGTAATGTAGACCTTCCCCCACGGCACACGATCGCTCCTAACGTCATCCCTTGGAAATTCCGGAGAGCAGTTCGCTATAGTGACGTTAGGGCGCATCCTGCGTTCAGGGGAGCATTATTTGCGATCGCAAGACGACGGATCATCTCCGTTTGATCAGCCTTCGACGCTGAGACCACAGGGAACCTGCCATGACCTCCTCCCCCGTAGAACAACGTGATTTCATGCGAGATGACGTGCCTGATTTGCACCCAAGTGATGGGATTCACCAGGATGACGCTAAAACCAAAGCGGAACTGATCGCGGAGATCGCCCAACTCCAAGCCAAGATTGCAGAACTTGAGGCTCGCCCCCCCCAGTCCACCATTGGTGATCCGGACCCGATCGGGTCTGACCGTGAATCGTTTACCCCAGGCGGACAGGCCCCAACGGATGACTTCGGTTTACAGCAGTCGTTGGATGAGCGAACCAATGCATTACGGGAGGCGAACGATCAACTCGTAGCCGAAATCGTGGAGCGTAGCATGGCGGAAAATGCCCTCCGCAGTGCAAAAAATCAGCTTGAGACCTTGCTCGAAGCGGTTCCTGGTGTGGTGTCCTGGATCAGTTCTGATCTGCGTTATCTCGGGGTGAACCACCACCTCGCCCGACTGTTTGACGCGAAACCGGATGATTTTGTCAATCAAGATATCGGGTTTATGGGAGCGGGGACGGAGTTTCGGGAGTTTGTCGCCGCGTTTTTTGAATGTCCGACCCAGGAGGCATCCCAGGAGGTTAAGGCGATCGTCAATGGTGAAACGCGCAATTTCCTCATCGTGGCGCAAAAATTTGATAACGGTCGTGCCGCCTTTACGATCGGGATTGACATTACCGATCGTCGTCGGGCAGAAAATGAGCTGTTATCGGCGAAAGACCAACTTCAGGCCATCCTCGAAGCGGTTCCGGGTATGGTGTCGTGGATCGATCGTGACCTGCGCTACATCGGTGTTAATCGCCACCTGGCCGAGACGTTTAACCTACCGCTCGACTCCTTTAGCGGCCAAGATATCGGCTTTCTCAGCACCAGTGCCGTGTTCAAAGGCTTTCTGAGCGAATTTTTTGCCGACAGTGAAGCCCAGGAAGCTCTCAAGGAAATCGACACGAAGGTTTACGGCGAAACGCGCAACTACCTGATCGCCGCTCGTAAATACGATCGGGGTAACGCCACCTTCACCGTCGGGATCGATATCACCGAACAGCACCGCGCCTTAAATGCCCTCCGTCAAGCGGAGACGAAATACCGCAACATCTTTGAGAATGCGGTAGAGGGCATCTTTCAAATTTCCCTCGATGGTCACTACCTCAGCGCCAACCCGGCCCTCGCTCGCATCTACGGTTATGACACCCCCGAGATGATGATTGCGAGCTTGAGCGGTTTCGAGCAGCAACTGTACGTCAATCCACGCCAGCGGGCGAAGGCGATCGATCGGCTCCATCAGGAGGGACAGATCGTCGGCTTTGAGCAGCAAATTTATCGTCGGGACGGGACGACCACCTGGATCTCAGAAAATGCCCGCGTGGTGAGGGATGCGGACGGCAACATCGAGTATTACGAGGGAACGGTCGAGGATATCACCGATCGCAAAAATGCCCAGGAAGCCCTCCAACGGGCCAACGAAGAACTCGAAAGCCGCGTCGAAGAGCGTACCGCCGCCCTGCGCCAATCCAATCAGCGCTTAATGCTCGAAGTCAGCGAACGTCAGCGGATTGAAGCCGCCCTCCGCAACTCCGAGGCCGAGCTTCGCGCCCTGTTTGCCGCCATGACCGACGTGATTACGGTATTCGATGCCCAAGGTCACTACGTCAAAATCGTGACGACCAATTCGGAAACGCTGTATAGCCCGACCACCGATCGCCTCGGGAAAAGCGTGTACGAAATTTTTCCCCCCGCCAAAGCCAGCATCTTTGTTCGCCACATTCAACGCGCCCTCAACTCCGGCCAGACCGTATCCCTCGAATATTCCCTCGAAATTCCCGAAGCACCCGAGGGTGAGCGTGAAGTCTGGTTTGCCGCCAGTGTGTCACCGATGCCCGATAACTGTGTGATTTGGGTAGCGCGGAACGTGACGGAACGTAAGCGCGTTCTGGATGCGTTGCAGGAAGCGGAGGAAAAATTCCGCAGTATCTTTGAAAACGCAGCGGAAGGCATTTTTCAGATCGCCCCCGATGGCACTTGCCTCAATGCCAATCCCGCCCTAATTCAGATGTATGGCTATGATTCGTTTGCCGATCTGCAAGCGTCGGTGCAGGATATGGCCTCGATGTATGTCGATCGCGCCCACCACGAAGAGTCCCTACGCCTGTTAAATCGACAAAACTCGATCGCCAATTTTGAGTCCCAAGCCTATCGCAAGGATGGATCGATGATGTGGATTTCCGAGAATGCTCGGGCCGTCCGCGATCGATCCGGTCAGTTGATGTACTACGAAGGTACGGTACAGGACATCACCCAACGTAAACGCGCCGAGGAAGCCCTGCGAATCGAGCAAGAAAAATCCGAGCGGCTGTTACTCAACGTTCTGCCCAAATCGATCGCGGAACGGCTCAAAGCGGACGAAACCCACATTGCCGATCGCTTTGAAGAAGCCACTATCCTGTTTGCCGATCTCGTGGATTTCACCACCCTGTCGGCTCAGATGCCGCCGAGCCAGCTCGTTGATGTGCTCAATGAGATTTTTTCCACCTTTGATCAGCTCGCGTTGGCCTATCGTCTCGAAAAAATTAAGACGATCGGTGATGCCTATATGGTCGCTGGGGGAATTCCCCAATCCATGCACGATCACGCCGAGGCTATAGCAGAAATGGCCCTCGAAATGCAGTGGGCGATCGCGCAAACCCTCGGCGACAACGACCAATCCTTCAAACTGCGTATTGGTATTAACACGGGTCCCGTTGTAGCAGGCGTGATCGGCATTCGTAAGTTTACTTACGATTTGTGGGGGGATACGGTCAACCTCGCTAGCCGGATGGAATCGCACGGGCAACCCGGAAAGATCCAGGTGACGGAGTCCTTTTATCAACGGGTCAAGGATCGCTATATCTTCGATCCACGTGGCACGATCGAAGTCAAAGGACGCGGATTAATGCCAACCTATTGGCTTTGTGGACGGCGTACTTGCGATTTTTAAGGGTGATCAAATCCATCAATTCTTCTCGTTGCTTGATCAACATGACGGTGACTCAAGACCTCGATCTAGTGGCGTGGATATACGAGAAATTACGGTCAAAGACCATGACTCAAATCCCAGGCGATCAGTAACAGGTCAGTGTAATGTATGGCATTCTTCTCAACCCAAATAAACGGCTAGGGTTCTATTGCCTTATTTAAAAATCAGGTGTCTCGCACCGAGAAAACCTGATAAAAATTAAATGATGTGTTCCTCATCAATCATCAATGAAGAGGTACATAAACGTTTAAACACCGCTTCTTCAGTCCGAAACTTTCAGCACAGATAACCAGTAAAAAATATAACTGTACGGTATAAATCAATACAAATTTGTGGTGTTTCTGATGGGTAGAGATGTCCCCCGCAACACTGACGGCCCCTTCTCAAACCCCCTGCAATGCCTCTGTTTGTTCTCGCTGGTCTTGTGAGCCGGAAATGATACAAATTGCCCCTGGACATGCCACGATCGGGGCCATCTTCTCTACGGACAGCGAGGACGAAATTCACTGGCAAGTAACGATCGGGATACCAAAAGGGGTGATGGTCGAGCCTGACCCCAAACGGGAAGGGAAAGCGGTTCTATCGATCGAGCTGATATCCATCGGGTCGATCGATAGAACCGCAGACTCAAGCCAATTTTTGGGACATGTTTTCCGAGACTTAAGTGTATTACGGAGCTTTCATTCGGCCTCAGTTTGCCTGTGACTCATCTCACATCCAGAACGTAAGGTCTCCGGTAAACTTTTGTATTACTCACTCATACTGACTCGCCGTGCTAGTTGCATCTCTTTACGATCGTCTACAGGGAATGATTCTTGGTTTAGTTGTGGCGGGTGACTTAATTTCCCACCATACAACTGAGGTCATAATGGGAGAAAACTCGTATCTACAGATATGGGTGACGAGTGCGCTCAGACTTCACCATAAACTGCGATCTGCCCCCAGCGATCTGGGGAGTTGGGAGCAACGGGATTGGATTGCAAAGGCGGTGAGCGACGCCTGGGGCAACAGGCCGCGAACTAGCATGGAGCGGATTGTGGCTTTGGTAGTGGGGGTGTTTTGCTGGTGCGATCGCGAAGATATTTTGGTGATTTGGCGTGAGGCGATCAGTGCGGATTGTTCGGAAGAAACGCGGATGGGGATGGATGTATTTACGATCGTCTTGCGTAGTTTTCTGTGTGAACCGCCGGGGCGTACGGTGTGGCTACCGCTGAAGCGAAAAACGATGATCGCAGCGTTGCAAGAGTTCGCGCCCCACATCCTGAAGGAGCTGCAACTGACCAAATATTCCGTCAGTCCCCAAGACAGTGAGCTCTTTTTGAGAAGTACCGCGATCGCCTGTCAATTGCCGTGGTACAGTTCGGCCTGTAAATTGGCACGACGTCAGGCGCAAGCCTCCGAATCGATGGCAATTATCGGCTCGCTCTTGGGGGCGGCCTTTGGTTCGATCGCCTTTCGGGAAGATGCCCGAGCCGTCAAGCGAGTTGAGGACGATCAGCAGGTTGTGGCGATCGCCATTGAACCCCTGTGGGCCGCCGTGACCGGTTGTGGCAATGGTGGGCAGTTGGCAACGGTTTCCTGGGCGCAGGTCAGTTGAGGAGCCTTCGAGCCAACCTTGGGATCACCGTTGCAGGTTTAAGGTTTTCCAGTGTGGGATGAGATTACGATACGAACGACGTCATGGGTTTACCGGCGCGATCACGTTCCCAACTGGGGAGCGATGCGATCGATGAAACTTAGCAAGATTTTTTGATGGGGTTTGCCGATCGGACGGGTTTGTTGTGCGATCGGGGAGTAGCGATCGCCACGCCGCACATCGTCCGCTGTCCATAGCCCAAAATCCCAGCCTTCCATCAAGGTTAGCTCCTCTAGCCCAACGGTGAGCGGCGCATAAAATACATGACGCTTGATGCCATCCTCCACCCGACACTCAAAGAGGGTGACCTGCGGCGCGGTATAGCCGATTTCCTCTTGGAGTTCGCGCAATACCGCCACCTTTGGATCTTCGTCGGGTTCCATATGCCCGCCGAAAAATGTCCAGACACCGGGGTAGACGATATTGGGTTTATCGTCACGGAGCTGCATCAGGTAGCGATCGCCCTGATAGAGAATGGCGATCGCGACAGAGACGGGTTCAGACATCGGTTACGGCTCGATGGTTACGGTTCGATGGTTACGGTTCGATAAAGTGCGCCCAAATGTTGCCATTTGGCCCACAAACGTTATTCAGATAGGCATTCGGATACAGCAGCTTACGCCCTTCCGTATTGCGATAACCTGTGAGGGCATTACCCCAGGGATCATTAACAATCAATCCTTCTGGACGGTAGCCGATGACCGTGACGATATGCCCCGTTGCGGTGAAATCTCCCGCCAGTACCACGGGATGCCCTGCGGCAATCTCCGCATCAATCTCACCCCACTTGCGGGTGGTGCTAAAGCTAGTTTTGTAGCCATAGGCCCGGATCATTTGGCTCATCACCGAATGATCGGTTTGAGCGCCTTCACCGTAGCGGGTCAAGATCCACTGTAATAATTCATCTTCGAGCTGGTCACTATACTGCGGACGCAAACCGTAGAAGTAGAGCACCATCGCGATCGAGGTGACATTACAGGTTGACCAGTAAAAACGCGGATTATTGCGTTGGGAAAAATACGGAACATTGAGTTCGATGCGCTTCGGGAGCTGTGGAAATACCTCGATCGTTTGGCTTCCTTGGCGTAACCAGATATGTTCGGGGAACAGATAGCCGGTGTTGCCATAGCCGGGGATTTCCTCCGTCAGCGAGACGCGCACATGGTTCGACTCAATATCCGTTTCATAGCTTGCAACGCCGTAAACCCGACCGAGGGGCAGTGTTGTTTTATCTGCACTCGACAATAAACTGGACGAAATCGGCTTACGTTTGAGCGCTGTAGGTTGGCGGATGGTGACCGTTAGGGATTGGGGATCGTAGGCGAGGGTTTGGCGATTTTGCAGTAGGGAAACGTGCCGCCAATAGACATAGCCCACATTACCGAAACCGGGAATAGAGTCGCTGAGGGTGACGCGAAAATGTCCCGAGGTGGAGGCGTATCCCAGCAAACCAAAGGTTTGACCTTGGAACAGACGTACCTTTTGATCGGTGTTCAGGCTGTCGGAATCCACAGGATTGACCTTAATAAAGGTGGTGGTACGAACGACCATCTGACCGCTAGCGGGGGTGTCGGGTACGTCTTCGAGGTCAAAATGGAGGACGCTATTGCCTTTTTTCAGGCGGGCATGGTCTTCAAAGATGTAGCCAAAATCGCCAACCGGGATGAGAGAGGAGTCCAGTTGTAGCTTAAGGTGACCATCCACCAGGCCATAGTTACGCACGGGCAGGATCTGACCAGGTTTGAGGTCAATTTTTTGCTCGATCGTCAGGTCAGCCGCATCGACGGGCGCAACTTTAAACGCGGTGGTTTTGAGGATTTCCAACGAGAGATCACCGAGATCGATCGCCTTTTCATCGCTGACCGTGATGTAAATCACCTGGCTATCGACGGCTTTCCCCTGGGCATTGGTGGCATTGAGACGCAACCACCGTAGCCCCACATCATGGAACCCTTGATTTAGCTTGGTTTCCCAGGAGCCGATCGCAGTATTCAGCGTGATCGGCAGCGGATATTTACCCTCCGCGCTGAGGGTGATGGTTTTGACTTCGGCGGGATTGAATTCGCCAGTGAGGGTGGTCGGCTGTTTCGCGAGCAGTTCGGAGGGGCCGGTGTAGCTCAGGGTGGGTAGGAGGCGAATGTCCTCTCCGGCGCGATTGAGTTTGATGTGGTTGAGAAAGACATAGCCGGTGTTACCAAAGCCGGGAAATTCTTCTGTGAGCGAAACTTTGAGGTGTCCGGCTTCGATCGCGTAGCTACTGACGCCATACACCCGCCAGGCTGGCAGGGTTGCGACTTCGTGGGGAGCCAGTAGGGACGAATCGACAGGCCGTTTTTTCAAGGCGCTCGATCGCAGCATCGTAAGTGTGGTCGCCTTGGTGTCGTAGGCGATCCACTGATTCCCGCGCTTCAGTTTGACGTGGGGTGCAAACACATAGCCCGCATTGCCAAACTGCGGAATCTCCAAGCCGGTCGCAAGGGTCACCCGAAAATGATTGCGCACGGGAGCGTAGCCGTTGATCGAAAAGACTTGACCGCCCATGAGCTGTACTTTCTGGAGGGGAGACAGCACAGCCGAACTTTCGGGTTTAAGTTTGATCAGGGTATTACGACTAACCCACATAATGGTCTGATTGGCGTTCAGATCGGGAAGGCGACGATCGTCAAACACCAGCGGCAGACCGCCCACGGTGAGCTGAGCATGGGGCTCATAAATATACCCAAACGTGCCAACGGGTGACAGGCGATTTTGCAGCTCAACCGCAATGTGATTACCGTTGAGGGCATAGCGACGAATGGCGAGGCTAGTGCCAGGATTAATCCGCACGCGCTGCGTCTCGGCCAGATCGCTGGAACTGAGGGGAGCGGCCTTAAACCACGTGGTGGCCTGAATCTCGATCGTGCCAGAATCCACCGCAATCAGGGGGGTGCTGCTAACCGTGAGATAGATTTTCGAGTCGGTAACGGTTTTCCCGTTCACGTCAAGACCGCGTAGGCGAATCCAGCGCACCCCTGCTTGACTGAGGCCACGCCCAAGCTGAATGTCCCACGTGGCTTGGGTGGGGCGATGGGTGACGGCAAGGCCGTACTTATCCTCGATCGAGGCGGTCACCTTGGCAATTTCAGCCGGTCGGTAGGTTCCAGACAAGACGGTCGGCGTGTTGACCGCGACTTCGTAAGGTCCGAGATACGTTAAAACACCCATAAGCTCGCAAAGGGTTCGACCTAATTGGTTTGTGGCGCGACGTTGACAGTGATGGCAGCACGGATCGGGAACGTACGATCGTGCCGATGGCTCCTAGCTTAACTCAGTCATTTTCCCGATCAAACAAGGATTCGCACACTCACCAGTTAAATTGACGATCGAGCAACGTTTCCAGATCCTGATTGTAGGGTGCGAAAAATTCCGCGAGTTTGGCACGGACATGAGCCTCCGCAGCGGCATAGGAACCGGCATTGTAGGGACGGTAGGTCTCGAGAGCAATATGGGGCAAGCCAAGAAACTGATGCACCTCCGCCATGATCGAATCGGGTTGCGCGAAGAATGTTTCCGCCTGGAGAATGAGCAGCCGATCGTGATCCACATGCTGAAACCAGCGGCGCAGGTGTTGGGCATAAAACCCGGAGGTTAAGGCGCTGAGTTCGGGCGAT
>RDYZ01000038.1 GCA_004293855.1 Oscillatoriales cyanobacterium
GTACGGCAGAGCTACGCCAACTGGGCGATCGCTGTCCAAGACGAAAACGGCCTTAGCGATGAAGAATTGACCCCCGTGTTTATTCCCGTCTCAATTCCGGTTCCCGTCACCGCTGGAAGCAGCAATTTGGTCGGTGAACAGGGCGTGGCGGGTCTTTTGATCAAACCCGACGGAACCCCAGCCTCGGCGACCATCCTGTCTGCCTTCTCCTCGAATGAACTCGCGAAAAACCTTGTGCGTGAGTTCGTACTGGCCGGGTTTGCGGGGTGTAATTTGGGCGTTCCGAGCGAGACCTGGACGGCGTGCGGGCTCGATATTACCTTTGTCGCTCCGAATGGCAATCGTGGCACGACAACGGCCAACGCGGGCAACACCAGTGCGAATGGGGCAACGGCGGGTAATCCCAACGGCACAGGCAACCCCGATCGCAACAATGCAAGCGGCAATCCAGCCGGTGGCCGCGACTCTGCGAATGCGGGAAATGCAGGAAATGCAGGAAATGCATCCGCAGACAATCCCGCCGGTCAATCCGGTGCAGCGGCCAATACATCCACAACTCCATCGGAACTCACAGCCCTGCTAGAAGGCATTGAGCCGAACGAACCGATCGCGATCGCCATTACTGAAGCCATCCCGACCTATCGCGATTGGCGCACTCAAGCGATTAGCAACCTGGGAGAGGATGCCCAAGGGCTGGTATTTCGTGCCGTACCCAGCGAGTTGCCCTATCCCGATGACCTCAACCCGGCCTTTGATCGCAGTTTAGCGACCACGGCGATCGTCAGCCTCGCGCTCAAACCCGATCTTACCGTCGTCCCCGAAACCGCCAGTGTGTTGCGTTCATCGGGCAACGATCAGCTCGACGCGATCGCCCTCGGGTTCGCCGAAGCCACCCCCCGCGACTGGTATGCCAACAACCTAGAGTTAGACGGCACTCAGGGGGCAATCGTCCTCTTTACCCTCTCCTTTGTCACCCCCGAGGGAGACTCCGCCGCCCCACCTGACCCCAATACCGACACCTCCAATCCGGACAATCCAGAGCCCACCTCTGAGGTAAACCCCGATGGAGCGAGTGGTACGGCCACACCCACGGCACCGGAATAACTCAGCGGAATCACGCAAGGGATAGATAATCACCTGAGCAAGGGGTATACGGTCACCCTGGCTTTAAGCACCATCCTTCGCAAACAGCATTCTCACGAGTGCTAGACTAACACCGGTGATCGGGATGGAGTATAAAAGGGCAAATACGCCAATGCTTGCCATGACCATTCGATCGTCTGCTTCTATCCCAACCCGCCCTAAGGTTATTTTCCTCGATGCTGTGGGTACACTGTTTGGTGTGCGCGGTAGTGTGGGTGAAATCTACGGACGTTTCGCACGTCAGTTTGGCGTCGAGGCCCCGGATGCTGCCATCAACGACGCCTTTTATGACACGTTTCAGGCCACGCCCGAAGCCGCCTTTCCGGGAGCCGATCGTCACGAACTGCCCAACCTGGAATATCAATGGTGGCGCAGTATCGCCGCCCGAACGTTTCAAGCGGTGGGTGTCCTCGATCAGTTTGACTCCTTTGATGACTTTTTTGAGGTGGCATTCTGGTATTTTTCCACCGCTGAAGCGTGGGACGTCTATGCCGACACACGCCCTGCCCTCGATGCCTGGACCCGTCAGGGCATCCCCTTGGGCCTTATTTCCAACTTTGATACCCGCATTTACACCGTTCTCGACTGTTTGGGTCTGAGCGATTATTTTGCGTCAATCACCCTCTCGACTGAGGTGGGAGCGGCGAAACCCGCACGGCAAGCGTTTGAAGCGGCGCTACATCGGCATGGGGTCATTCCAGCGGAAGCGTGGCATGTGGGCGATGGCAAACGGGCTGATGTTGAAGGGGCACGCGCGATCGGTATCCAAGCCATCCACCTGGATCGATCTTAGGCACGGTTGCCCACGTCCGCTCAGCCCCGTATCCCATCAGCCCCGTATCTCATCAGCCCCCTATCTCCCTGGGAATTTTCTGATTTCGTCTGAAAATGCTGCGATCCTTGTGAATCAGGGGTGACAGCCACGTTTAACAACAGCCTCTTACGTCGTGGTGAATTGCGCGATGCCGCCTAGATCTTGGCTCTCCACAGCAATCCAGACCCGCTGGAATATAATTCGGTTCGCCGTGAATCAGGGTCTTGTGGTGCCCATGACCCTAGCAGCGTTTGCCGTGACCGTATCGTCATCGCCACCGGCTCAGGCTCAAATTATCCCCGATACGAGCTTACCGAACCCTTCGATCGTGACGGATCTCGATCGTCAACTGCAACGCATCGAGGGGGGAACGGTGGCCGGGTCGAACCTGTTCCACAGTTTCGCGCAGTTTAACCAAAGCGGTGACCTCGCGGGCAGTACGGTACGTTTTGAGTCTGATGTGATGATCGCCAATATCTTCGCTCGCGTCACGGGTGGTAACGGAACCACGATCGACGGTTTGCTGCAAACCAGTGGTAATGCCAACCTATATCTCATTGATCCCCAAGGGATTCACTTTGGTGCGAATGCGCGACTGGATATCGGTGGCGCCTTTGTGGCGACCAGTGCCGATCGGGTCGAATTTGCCGATGGAACCCAGTGGCCGAGTGGGAGCGCGGCAGCGTTGGCCGGGGGGGAGTTGCTCACCCTTTCGATCCCGGTGGGTTTGCAGTTTGAACCGAGGACGATCGTCGGTGATACCGGCTGGGACGCTTCCGGGTCGATCACCATTGCCGGTGCGGGGCATCAGCAGCGCTTTTTTACGGTGGATTCGCCCGCTTCCCTCGCCATTTTGGACACCCTGGTTACACGCGATCCCAGCATTGATCGTGATCTGCTCCTCCGACTGGGTGCAACGATCGATATTGTGAGCGAAACCAGTGGCATTACAACCCAGAACACCAACCCGATCGCCCTGGTGGGACGGAACATCGCGCTCGAAGGTGGACAGATCGACACGTCGGGCGGTGCGGTGGATCTGGTGGCGATCGAGGCTGGACGTCTGGCAATTTCTGAGCTGATCGGGGATTGGGATCTTGATCCCAACGATCCCAGCTCGATCGTCCTCGGCGATATCGTACTCCGCGAAGCGGCGGTCATTAACACCAGTGGAATTGGTAGCGGCTCGGTGCGGTTGCAGGGTCAGAACCTAACCCTGGACGACGGATCGGTGATTTTTGCGCGTCCTCTGGGGGGTGAGTCCGGTGGCCGGGTGAGCCTCGAAGCCCAAGGCGATATTCAGTTTCAAGGGGTGAGCCCGATCGATGGTCAGGGAAGCGGCATCATTGGCGGGACTCTCGGGCCGGGGCGGGGTTCGGACATTGTCCTCACGGGCGACACGGTTGTGATTCAGGATGGTGGGTTTCTCTCCTCCACCACGTTTGCCTCGGGATCGGGGGGAAATACCAGGATTACGGCTCGCGATCGCTTCGAGATCGCTGGGACGAATGGCGCTGAGGCCCTATCGGTGATTTTTTCCGACTCTGCCGGGGCGGGTTCAGCGGGCAATATCACGATCGAGACGCAGCAGATGCGCGTGGCCAATGGAGCCCAGCTAAACGCACGATCGCAGCACTCCGGCACCGGGGGCAATATTCGCATTCAGGCCACCGATCGGGTTGAGCTATCCGGTTTTGTCACCCAGGGCGGAGCGCCGTTTGTGGCCAATATCTCCCGTGACACCTTTCCCAGTGGCCTATTTGTCATCGTCGAAACCGGCGCGACGGGCAATGCGGGCAATATTGATGTCCTTGCCCGATCGCTCGAAATTCTCGGTGGCGCTCAACTGATCGCGAATACCAGTGGAGCGGGCAATGCAGGCAACGTCACCATTCGGGCTCGTGATAATGTCAGCATTGTGGGAGCCTCGGCCAACGGCCTAACCCGGAGTAATGTGGCCTCCAGTATTCGCCCCGGCGCCACGGGCAATGGTGGTATTTTGGATGTGGAAACCCAGCGCTTTGAACTGCTCGATACGGCGTTTATTTCTGTTACCAGTTTTGGGGACGGGCGGGGCGGTAGCCTCAATGTGCGTGCGGATACCGTCACGGTACGGGGGGCTTCGGCGACCAATGAGTTAATTTTTGGCGGAATTTTTGCCGAAGTACGCAGCCCCGATCGCATTTCCGGATTGGGGTTAACCGGGGAGGCCACGGGGCAAGGTGGCAGTGTCACCCTGGAAGCGACCGATCGGGTGGCGATCCTTGACGGAGCCGCCATTTCCGTCCTAACCGACACCACCGGCAATGCGGGCAACCTCACCCTACGGGCCGCGACCGTGGAAATCGGTGGTGTGGTTGAAATTCCCACCGCCTCACCCAACAATCGACCCTTTAACCGCGCCAGTATTTCTGCCGGAGCCGAGGAACTCGGACGCGGTGGCACGTTGCTGGTGGATACCGATCGGCTGATTGTTCGTGATGGTGGTCAGATTACCGTTGGAACTCAGGGGAGCGGGAATGCGGGCAACTTAACCGTCATCGCCCGTGACTCAGCCGTGGTCGAGGGGATTCGCACCATCACCACGAACGGGCTGACCTTGCTACCGTCCACCATCTCCGCCAGCTCGGAAAATACCGAAATCGGCCCCGCGTCCGGCAATGCCGGTTCCCTAGATCTCACGGTTGGTGATCTGATTGTGCGTAATGGGGGACAGATTTCGGTTAGCAGTGATAACCAGGGATCTACAGGGGATTTACAAATTCAGGCAGAGACGATCGCCGTCATCAACGGAGGGCAAATCACAGGGGAATCGGTGATTGGCGATCGTGGCAATATTCGGATTACCAGTGACACCCTCCAACTTCGGAACCAGGGTCGCATCGATGCCAACGCAACCCGCGAGGCCACGGGCGGTAATGTCTTCGTCGTCTCAGACACGATCGCCGTGCTCGATGCCAGCACGATCAGCGCCAATGCTGTCGCCGGTAGCGGTGGTCAAATTAATCTACAAACCTTGGGTCTATTTCTCGCCCCGGATAGCACGATCGAGGCCAGTTCCCAGTTTGGGCTCAATGGCATCGTGGCGATCGAAACCCCCGATCTCCAAACGGCGGCTGGATTGATTGAACTGAGCAGCAGCCCCTTGGATGCCAGTCAGTTGATCGCCAATGCCTGTTCCGCCACCCGTCAGGGTGGCCGCTTTACGAATATTGGGCGTGATGGTTTTCCTGAAAATCTCACCTCAAACCAGCGTGAACTGTTTAACCTGGTCACCCCCCAGCCCCTCGATGCACCTCAAACCCAGCGCCTCGGCCAATCCTCCAGCCCCCTAAATCCTCTCGAGGCTCCCATTCTCTCCCCACGGCCTGCCATCCTGGAGGCCACAGGCTGGCAGTATGACGCCTCTGGTCAACTGGTTCTCGCCACAGAGCCGATCGCGCCGATCTCCATGCCTCAATTTGATCACGATCGGGGTTGCACCTCCAATCCCTTTTAACCCTCTGGGAGGATAGGGAAAAAATCCATCCGCATCACCTGGGTTTGGTGTCCGTCTTCAATTCCCCTGTGAAGTCCGCCACGCTGATGCATCCCCCCCAGTGCCTGTGCGCCAGAGCTCGACTCTGTGGTCGGGTCGATCGAACAGACAGCATTCGGCCAGGGGTTGGCTGATTCCACCTCTTGCGGCGCGATCGTGAGCTGGACTTGCCCATCGGTGTCCCAAACAAACCCTTGGGCTTCCTGAATGGGAGCTGTTGCCATCTCGATCGTCTCGGGATGGGGGCTAGCCGAGGGCTGGAAACCGATGGCGCGATCCCCGTGGGGTGGATTTTGCGTGGCTTGCGGTGGGGTTGCGGGTTCAGCTTGACCGGTCAGCGGTGGGTTACGGTAACCCACCCGATAACCAGGGTAGGACAGGCTATAGGTTTCGATGGGAGTGGCCGCAAAGCCGCCGCGACCGCTCAGGACAAAACGATTGCTGGTGCGAGTGCGGCAGGGATCGAGGATCAGAGCATCGGGCTTGGCGGTTTCGGTGCTTAGATCCACCAAAGCAGAGCCGGGATCGAGATTGGGGCTACGAATGGCGATCGTGCCGGATTGACCGAAATTAGAACTAGCGGACAGCCTACTATCCAGCGAGAGGAATAGACCGGGGGCTTGAATGGCAATTTGGCCGCCATTGCCAAAATTAGCGTCGGCCAAAATCGTGCTTTGATCGAGCCCAATGATGGCCTCGGAAAAGTTCAGACGCAGGTTTCCACCATCACCATTACCGCCTGCGGTGGCTGTAATGAAGGATTGATCGCGCAGAACCAGTCGCTCACCGGATAGGGTGGCGTTTCCCCCCTGGCCGGAAGCCGTCGCCACCGTAATGTCGCCGTTATTGGTCAGCTCAATCTGACGGGCGACGATCGCTAAATCGCCCGCATTGCCCGTACTCGTCCCCCGTACGCCGATTTCTGCACCGTCGCGAATTCGGAGCCGATCGGTGTGAATTGAAACATTACCCGCGTTGCCCGTATTACTGGTGTTCGCCTCGATCGCCGTGGGGATAATCCCATCACCAATCACCCCAAACGACACCGCCTCCACACTGGGATCAATATTGGTTCCTAGGCCGCTCAGGTCGATGAACTCGGAGATATTTAACCGTACATCACCCGCTGAACCGGCATTGCCGATCGCGGCGGAAATCTGACCACCATCCCGCAGGATTAATTGCTGGGCGGTAATGTCGATCGAACCGGAGGAGGCATCGCCCCGTGTGCCGTTGACGGTCAGCAAACCCGATGAGGCAAAAATCCCGGACAGAAAGCGGCCATCCGAGGTGGGTGAGCCAATCTCGATCGTTCCCGCCCGTAGGGTCAGATCGCCGCCCCGCCCTGCGCCCGAGGATGACACCGACACCTGACCACCCCCATCAAGCAACAGTGATCCGGTGTCGATCGTCAACCGTCCCGCATCCCCCGACCCCAAGGTTGTCGCCAAAATTCCACCGGGAATGGGCGACCCTGCCGCCGTGTCCCGCACTTCAATCCGATCGGCTCGCACCGCAAAATCGCCCCCATTGCCGCTCAATTCACCACTGGGCGAGGTGTTAAACACACCACCACCCACACTCAGCAAGGTTCCCGCGTCGATCTGCATATTCCCCGCTGCCCCAGGTGCCACGGTAGAGGTTAAGACAAAGGTTCCACCAGCGGCCAGGAGGGTGTCCGAAGCCTGGATGCTAATATCGCCGCCCTGACCAAAACCCACCACCGTGGTTAACACCGATGTCCCATTCGTGAGGCGGATCGTGGGGGCGTTGAGTTGGATATCTCCCCCCTCACCCGTGTTCGCCACCAGGGCATACAGACCGCCGAGGCGATCGCTCACGCTAAAGGTATTACTCAACAGCTTACCCACCGTGAGATAGGGGCCAATGCCATCGATCGCGATCGTCTCGCGAAAATCCAAGCGGATACCCGCATTTGTCCCGCTCCCAAAGTTACTGGTGGTCAAAAATGACTCACCAAAACTACTCCAGCGATCGCCACTGGCCACAATCCCCCCACCCGTGAATGATCCAAAGGTGTCCGCATACACCCCCGCTCCGTTGGTCAATTCAATATCCGCACCGAAGAGCCGCACACGACCACCACTCAACCCCGACGTATTGATCACACCTCCATCGAGCCTCACCGTGCCACCGATCGCCCCTTCCGAAACCGACCCCGCCCCCAAGGACCACACACCATCCTGCAAGGCGATCGTCTCAATTTGCCCATCGATCGCGGTGGCTACGCCGTTGGCGATCGTGACATTACCGCCAATCAACCCCAGGGATTGGGTCGGGGTGGCATTCAAGCCGACAGGGGTGGGGTTACCATCCAAACCCACGCCGATCGTTTGGGAACGGTTGAGGATTGTACCGGTGTTTGCCCCCTCACGACCGGCGATCGTACCAAAACCGAGACCGACGGGAATCGCGAGGCTTAATAGGGGAGACGTCGCTTCAAGCTGGGCCTGAAACGTCAGACCGTCGGCAAATTCCAGGGTGTCCGCCGTGGTGGCATAGAATGCGCCGTTCACCTCGATCGCCGCCGTTTCACCAAAAATCAAACCATTGGGGTTGATCAAAAATAAACTAACGGGCGATCGGAGGGTTCCATCAATCTGTGAAAGCTGCGATCCGGTCACACGACTGACAATGCGATCGATTCCGTCAAGGGCTGTAAAGTCTGCCGTCACACCGATCGGGATGGAAAACTCTTGAAAACTATGAAACAACGTCGTTCCACTGGCCGATCCAGCCTGAATCGAGAGAACGCCCGTCGTCTCGAACGCTTGGTCATCGATGATCGTCCCCAAGCTCCCATCCGGCACAAGTTGCGATCGGACTGGTGCGCCCCACAATGCCCCCACAGTTCCCCAGGCTAAAACAATCCCCCCCACAATTTGACACGTGAGTTGGGTAATCTGGGAATACGGCGATCGGCGCTTGTCCATTACACCAAGCCAGGGGGTGAGCTCGTATTTATACGGACAGATGCAAACGTCTCCAGTTGTAGCACGTTGATGGTTTCCTGGGATTTATACGGGTGATACGGTGATTGTGAGCGTTGGTTTGCAGAATTGATTTTCAGGGTTACCTGAAGGATAAGTTGGACAGTGCGGCCAGAACATAGGCTTAGTCTGCACCCCATCAAGTCCCGCGAGGCTCCCCGCCCCCTCTAGACTCCAGATCGGCTTTAGTCTTAGCCCAAGATCCAAAGATACGTATATCTACGGACATTAGGCTGGCCATCCGCTCGATATGTTTATCCATATCTCCGCTTGGGGGGATAGATCCGGCCAATGTTTTAAGTCTTCCAGGCTAGATCAATCCCCATCCCGATCGCGTTGGGCGTTAAAAATTGATGCAATCCACCAGTGGTTGATCACCAATCGAAACGAACAGCGTTAGGCTTAGGGTCAATCAAATCTTTGCATATCCCCTCGTCGGCTATACGTGTCCAACCCCATTTACGGCAATCTCAAAGGGCTCAAGCCCAGTCAAATGAAACAGCTCCAGCGGCTGTATCAACAGCGCATCCCTGGCGATCGCCTCACCACGCCAGAATTCGCCCAGCGAGTTGCCGCGATTTCTACGGATATTAGTCAAGCTGTGTCGGTCTATCTTGATCGGCGAGGTCGCGTAATTCGCGTCGGGGTCGGCACACCCCGCCAAACCCAAATCCCCCTTAATGAACTGCCCCGCTACGGTTCCGCGCGTCTGAGCGGTATCCGTTGCGTGACTACCCAGCTTAAGGCCGGTGAACCCGGAGCCGAAGCCCTCACCTCGATGGCCATGCAGCGTCTTGATGCCTTGGTGGTTATGACCTTAACCGGTGAAGGGTTTCGCCGTCGGGGAGGTGGTGATACGGGCTACGTCAAACAGGTACATGTGGCGCATCTTGTCCCCAATACCGAGGACACTAACTGGTCGATCGCCACGCTGCCTGACCTGGACGCCCTTGAAGAGGATGACTTTATCGAGTTAGTCGAATCCCTCGAAGCGGAATTTGAGCGCGAATTTGTCGCCCAACAGGTGGAAGACGATCGCGATCGGGTTTTACTCGTTGGCCTCAAGACCGATGACATCACCACGCAGCAATTTGAAGACGACCTCGCCGAAGCCGGACGCTTAGTCGATACCGCAGGCGGAACCGTACTACAAACCTTGCGGCAGAAGCGATCGCGGCCTCACCCCCAAACTGTCTTCGGAGCGGGAAAAGTAGACGAACTGGCCCTGTTGACGCAAAGTGTCGGGGCCAATTTGGTCGTCGTCGCCCGAGATCTGTCCCCAGCCCAGGAACGCAGCCTTGAACGGGCCTGTGGGGTACGTGTGGTCGATCGTACCGAAGTGATCCTCGATATCTTTGCCCAACGCGCCCAATCTGGTGCAGGTAAACTTCAGGTCGAACTCGCACAATTGGAATACATGCTGCCGCGCCTAGTCGGACGCGGACAGGCCATGTCCCGCCAAGGTGGCGGCATTGGCACACGCGGCCCGGGTGAAACCAAGCTTGAAACCGAACGGCGAGCCATCCAGCGACGTATCTCGCGCCTTCAGCAGGAAGTCACCCAACTGCAAGCCCATCGATCGCGTCTCCGCCAAAAACGTCAAGCTCACGACGTGCCAACGATCGCCCTCGTCGGCTACACCAACGCCGGAAAATCGACCCTACTCAACACCCTGTCCAACTCCGACATCTACGCCGCTGACCAACTGTTCGCCACCCTCGATCCCACCACTCGCCGCGTCGGTATCACCGATGACGATGCGATTTTGCCGCGTCAACTGCTCCTCACCGATACGGTCGGCTTCATTCACGATCTCCCCCCCGCTCTCGTCGATGCGTTTCGCGCCACGCTTGAAGAAGTGACCGAAGCGGATGCACTCTTGCACGTCGTCGATCTCTCCCATCCTGCCTGGATTGGTCAAATTCAGTCCGTCATGGGAATTTTGTCGCAAATGCCAACGATTCCAGGTCCGATTTTGTTGGTGTTCAACAAGGTCGATCGGGTCAGCAGTAAAGCCCTCGAACGAGCCAAAGAGGAATATCCCCAAGCGGCTTTCATTTCCGCCGTGGAAGGGTTTGGCCTTGCGACCCTGCGTCAGCGCCTATTGCAGTTGGCAGACTACGTTACCTAGACATTCGCATCACTCTAAAGAACAGCCCCAACCATAAATCATGCCTTGAAATACGTATATTCACTGAAATTTCAGCGCGTTAAATCAGGAAAATTACTGGGGCAGAGCCTCACTCACAATCTGTCCTCTCCGTCAAAAACCTTGATTCTTGAGAGATTAAACACAACATCAAGTAGAGTCTCTCCAGGTATCGCATACGTGATATCACGGTGTATTTTCTGCAAAGTTCTTCTGTATTACAGAAAGTGCGAATTTTTTGCGTGTAAATAACCAAATTTTGAACGACAGAACTTTTGAATTTTAGTGCTTTTACGTATAAAAAGCCTGCCGTGTTGACCGCAAATTCTATACTGGAGAACATTGGTCAACTTTCAGCAAGCCGCGAACTCCCTGATAAACGGTCATTTCAGCCGAGACCAATATAAAGAATGCGCTGATTGTACGCATAAACGTGTTCACAAGTAATTACCGTACAAATGCGGTAGACAAATCAAAGCACCTCAATTTCTGAAGGGCAGCTCAACGTCAAGACCCTTGGCGGCCAACCCCAAAAAAGCCTCCAAGATACCAGAAAGATGGTGGCTGACGACACTTGGTCTTCATCTCAGCTTTAAAAAACAACGATAAATCGAGTTTTTTTAAGTGTTAATCATGAAGAGTCCGTAAAGCTGCACGTAAGAATCTTGCTGCTTCAGAACTTACACCTATACTGAAAGTGTCGAGGAAACAAAGACCGAGACAAGTAAGCAAGATCATCCAGACATACGCACATCATGAATTTTACTCGTCACATCGCAGCTCTTGGACTCTGTAGCGCCGCTGCCCTTGCGATCGCTCCTGTCGCACAAGCTGCCTCTATTTTCGGTATTGGCGGCATCAAATTTGACCAAGATACAACCGTAGACTTCAGCTTCAAGAGCCAAGTTGGTTCGTGGGTATCCACCCTAGGTGTCTATGACACCAGCGGTGCGCTTCTTTCCTCACTTTTCGGTGAGACCGTCGGTGCTACAGCCTCCTACAAGTTTCTGGCTGGGACTGAATACACACTCGGTCTTTCTTCCATGCATGGGGGTAATGATAAGGGTACGGTCTTCTCCACCTCAACCGAGAATGCTGGCAACACACAGCAGGCTATTTTCTTCGGATGTGGCGAAGCCTTTGCAAACGCAAGCTGTGCTTTGAACTTCACAGGTGCTGAGAAAACGGCTTTTGCCAACCCCTCAAACTTCGCTGGGGGTGAAGCTTTCGCAGCAGAACTGCTTGATGGCGAAACGATCTTTATCTCGTTTGATGATCGTGGCAACGGAAATGACGTGGACTTCCAGGACTTCACGGTTTCGGCTAAAGCAGGCGTGAGTGTCCCCGAACCGGCTTCGCTCATGGGTCTGATGGTTGTGGGTGCAGCAGCCCTCAAACTTCGCCGTCGCAACGACGCATAGTTTTGGTGGCTCTAGCTGACAACACCCTGCACGTTATGCGAATGGACATGCTTTCTGGTTAGAGCGATCTATTTGCTTACCATTCGGTCAAAGCCCTATCTCTACATATAGAGATAGGGCTTTTTTCGTCTGTGATGTTGTTGGTGATCTTGTTTTGTCTTCTCTTCAACTCGCGTCTTCAGATTAAGCGATCGAGCCGATCGCGCATTTGTTGGCAGGCGATCGCCCAGTTCAAGCGTGTTTCAAATGCTTCACGCGCTTGATAGGCAAGACGTTCATAGCGATCGCGATCATGCCAAAGTTCTGCGATCGTGGTGGCGTAGCGCTCTGCCGGTGTCCCCGGTTCAAAGGTATAGCCACTCATTCCATCGTGAATGATCGTCGGCACACCACCGACTCGCGTGGTGATCGCTGGGAGGCCAAAGGCTGCGGCTTCGCAAAACACATGTCCATAGGTTTCGGCGTGGGTTGGCAGCAGTAGAGCGTGAGCATTGAGCAGGGTTTGATAGAGGCGATCGCGATCGGTGGCTTTATTTTTGTTGAGATAGCCGAAGCTACGAACACAGGCGGCAAGGTCGGGGGGGATGATTGGTGTGGAGCCAATGATGGTGAGACGGACTGGAATCCCGCGATCGTGCAAGGCCGCCACAATATTAACTGTGAGTTCTCCGCCTTTGCGTTCCCACTCTTTGCCCAGAAAGAGGAGTTCGAGGGTATCATGGCGACGATCGTGGATCGCAGTCTGGACGATCGCCCGATCAGGAATCGGATCGAGGTTGGCTCCCCAAGGAATCACGGCCATTTTGTGTGC
>RDYZ01000039.1 GCA_004293855.1 Oscillatoriales cyanobacterium
ATATTGCCCGCGATCGTCGCCAAGTGGGAGCCCGTTATGGACGTCAGCATCAACGAAGCGCGAATCAAGCGCATGAAAACCAAGTGGGGAACCTGCAACATCAAAGCGCGACGCATCTGGCTCAACCTCGAACTGATTCGCACGCCGCCCCACTGCCTAGAGTACGTCGTCGTTCACGAGATGACCCACCTGTTGGAACGGTTGCATAACGATCGCTTCCATCGACTGCTCGATCGCTTTCTGCCCAGTTACGCCGCAGCCAAACGAGACCTCGATCGGTTCAAACTGAGTACTTGAGTTCGATGGCGGCTGAAACCCGTATTCTCTCGTCAAAGACACCAGAAAAGCCGTTTTCGTCGAACTCACGTTTCTTAGCACTACCCGGAAGCTATAGCAAATACCGGTTTAGGTTAAGACACCTCTCAACATCGACTCAATGAGCGTTGAGCGGAGTCGAAACGCGGTCTTTGGGCAAACCGATGCCTTAATCCAATCGGGTGCTGCTAGCCACCCTGTCCCGACAACGCCTGGACTTTCACAGATTGTGGTGTTCGAGGTACTGCTTGAAGCTGGGAATACCCCGATCGTGAATACCATGCTCGATATTGCCCAGAAGTTGATGAATATCAGTCTGGCTAGGGGTGGTCGCGATCCAGCGCTTGTAGCGTTGATCGCGCTCAAGGGCAAACTTCAGAGCCGTATGACAGGCATCGTGCAAATCCTCGGGCAGTGGGTGGGGAGGAACACCGCGATCGCTCGTGAGGCTGAGATCGTGTCTTTGTAATAGCCGATCGAGCTTATGAAGGTGGCGATCAGCCAATTCCGCACACAGCCCAAAGGGTGTATCAGCGGGAAAGCGCTGGGAGCCTTCTGTGTAAAAGCTGAGAGTGTTGGTTAACTCCTGGTGAATCTCAGTCAGTAAGGCTTGGGTCTGGGCTGAGGGTTGGGCGTGGTTTTGAGTCGAGGTCATGTCTCTAGTCTCAATCAGTGAATAGACAACCATAGCGCAGGCGTCTCGCCTGACCTAGTGTTTGTATTTGCAGGCTCATCACAGGTCTACGGCATACAGAGGGAGATCAAACCGCCTTCGGGTAAGCGATCTTTAAACTGTTCGTCTTCCGCCAAAATCGCGGTGAGGTTGAGGGTCCAGTCCGGTTCCATGGGTAAATCACTCCAGGGAATCGCAATTTCAAGACACTTTTTGAGGCCAACCTGAATCTGACACGATCTGGCGTGCCAATGATCATCTCCCCAGGATTCATGAAACGTCACCGACTGGCTACGCAGGTCGATCACAAGGTGGTGAGCAAAGCGATAGTTGAGCGGCTCGACATCCGGGAGACCGAGGAGGGGAATGGGACTGGTATGCATCGCACGATCGGGGTAGTACCAGAGCAAATGCAACTCCGGCGGGCAGTCCTTACGTGGGTCAACTCCGGCTCCGAAATCCAGTCGCAGATAGAAACTGAGGTGGTCAAACCCGTAGAAAATTCGCTGAATCGGGCTGCTGCGGTGCATGGTGCCACGGGAGCCGCCCACCTCGATCCGTCCGGCGTGCGACCAGTCCTGCTCATCGCCGACGCCATCGATCGTGGGATGAATAAAACTCTGGGGTATGCGATCGCCAACATTTTCATGGACTTCCACCGGATGCACCACCGCATCGGGGATCGTTTCCCCCAGTGCGGTGTAGACAGCGGCTAAATGCTCACGAAAGAGCGCGTCAAAAATGGCATCTTGCGAGGAGGAATGCCCCTCACCAAACCACCAAAACCAATCGGACCCTTCTGCGGCATACATCGCTTCCCAAGCATCCGGGTTGCTTTCCTCGGTGGCCTCGGGGTGGTTTTCCAGGGTTTGACGTGCATCAAACAGCAAATCCCAGGCGCGATTTTTCGCAGGGTCACCAATCCAGGTCGTGAAATTACCATCGACCCAGGAGCCACTATGGAGCGATTCCGCCGGGAGGGTGACCGTAGGGGGATGCTGCTCCAGAAATTCTGACACCGTGACCAGCTTGATGTCATCCCGATCGTTCAGCCGACTGTAAAGCGCATCCAGGAACGGCATTCCATCTTTTTCGTAAAACTCCCAGCAGTTTTCGCCATCCAGTGCGATCGTCACCAGCCACGGCTGTTCTAGACCTTTGATGGTTTCGGCTTGGTTGTGCTTGAGCGATCGGCCGATCGCCTCCAGGTGACCGACCAGATCCGCCGCCGCCTGATTCGGTTTCATTGAACTATAGGTAAAGCCGATCAAATCCGACAGCCGGTGATCGCGAAACACAATACTGAGATCGCCGTGATCCGTTTCCAAGCGATAGGGGCGATACATCAGCTCCGGCTCGAAGACATTGCCCGCACCATCCCGATGGAAAAAGTGCTTTAACGTCCAGCCCAACACCGCCTCATCCGACACAATCCACTGAAAGCCCGCCTCTGCAATGTAAGGCAACACCGCCGGACTCACCGACTGCTCCGACGGCCACAGCCCCCGCACCGGACGATCGAACCGGTCTTCGTACATTTCCCGCGCCTTGTGTAAGTGACGTGGGATATCCTCCGGCCACTGAAAGCGTTTTTTCGGCAGCTTCATCTCCGGCACAGCCACCCGCCCCGAGTTTGTATCCGCCAACAGCGGCAAAATCGGGTGAGTGTAGGGGGTCGTCGTCACTTCGAGCTGACCCCGATCCTGCATCTCCTTGTGTTTGGTAATAATCTGGGTCAGAATCTCTTGCTGTTTCGCGTAAATTTGCCGACGCTCATCCAGCCCAAAATTATTCGCCTGAGCAAACCAGGCCGCGATCGCCGGGTCATCCCAAAAGAGGGGATCAAACCAGCCGAGATTATGCCAGGTGATCACATCAACAAAATCCTGGGCTGACCAATGATCCATGCACCAGGAAATCCCGTTTTCCTGACGCTGTTCGTAGAGTTTGCGGTAATGCGGGTGAGGGTCGATGAGCGTGTGGTGATTGCCATCAAACCCACGATCGATCGCGTACTGTTTATCCTGAATGTCGTAGTCTTCAACGGGCTTCAGCAGCAAATCCAGATAGGGATCGATCGCTTTTCCCGCCACATAATCTTCAATTTGCAAGATTAAAGACGGTACAAGATTTACCGTTTGATGCAGATTTGGATACCGATCCAGCATCAAAATTAAATCAAGGTAGTCCTTAATTCCATGCAGTCGCACCCACGGCAAACGATACTCCTCACGGGTTGGTGTACTCGCTGCACGGCTTTTATATAACGGTTGATGTTGATGCCAAATAAAGGCGACGTAAAGTGGATGAGACACAGCGGTTCTCCTATTCCCAATATCTAGCACGACACAAGACGATCGCAATCATGACGCCCAGCTTAGAGTCCACACGATGAACCATTTCTCAGGTGTAGCGAGAGAAATTGAAATGTCTTCGGGGCCATCCCCTTTGTGCTGTCATCCAGCACTAGCACATCACACCACGTATGCCAGCAGAATCGGCGATCTTGATTCACGATCTGCACTTTATGCTAGCGCGGACAACAGCCATGCCGTGGGTCTCGTTACACGACGTTCTGATCGGTAATGTAGCGTCATACATTACGTTGATAATCTTGACTATCTAACGAACCCCTGACATAAAAAGCAGCGGTAGATCGTGGGTAGATTGTGGGATGCCTAGAAAAAATCCCCCCTTTACTCCAAGCAGAGAAAGAGAGGATCTGAGCAATTAGAGAGGATTCAATCTGTTTGTCGTCGCCGTCATGTCAATGACATGAGTTCATTGACATGATTGAACGTGACTCAAACAGCAGAGGACATGCCTTCAAACTCAGCAAACATCCGCGTTAGGAGGCGCGTGATAGCTCAACCATGCGATCGAGACCTTCCTCACCGGCCTTGCGTGGCTGAATTAAGCCATAGCCACCGTGATTCCGTTCGTAGATCACGTTGATTTCGCCGCTGTCAGCATTGAGAAACATATAAAAGTCATGATCCACAAGCTGAAGCTGTTCGAGCGCTTCTTCGACCGTCATGGGAGCCATCGCGAAGTATTTCATCCGCACCACATCGCTCGGCAATTCGGGCTCACGATCGGTATCAAGCTCCACGATCGGTGTAACCGGAGCCGGAGCATCCTTCGCAGACGCTGCCGCTTTTTTCGTGAAGCGTTTTTCTTTGTACTTACGCAACTGCCGCGCAATTTTATCCGCGACTAAATCAATGCTGGCATACATTGATTCGCTGGTTTCATGGGCACGAATGACCGTACCGTTGGCGTAGATGGTCACCTCAGCGGCTTGGCTGGAGGTTATGCGGGGATTTTTCTCAATGGAAAGATGAACATCAACTTCCGTTGTCAGGTTTTGAAAGTGATTCACCGCTTTTTTTACTTTCTGATCGACATAGTCGCGCAGAGAGTCAGTGATATCAATATTTTTGCCTTGGATAACTAGCTTCATCCTGTAAACATCCCGCTAAATATTGTTGCTTGATCAGAAACAAGTCTGAAAATGAGTCTGAACCTCCGAAATACCAAAATATGCGATCTCCGTGTTCTTCAGGATGGGTCTAACCGGGGCGGGGCGGGTGTATGCCGCTTTGTTTAGATCCATAAATCTTGTCGGAGGAACAACAGAGGGGAGAACGGATCGCGGTACGACGTTGGTAACCTTTCTCCTTAACCTTATTTTAGGTCGCATTGTTAATGGACTGAACGCCCATTCATGTTCCTTTATATTGCTTGATGCTCTGTGATATTCAAGATATCTCGAGGCATGAAGATAGTTGAAGGCAGATCAAACAGAATTGATCCAAGAGGATCAACGGAGGTTTGGGGTATGTCCGATCGCAGGGTTTGGCCGAGGAGTTGTGGTTTCAACGAACCCGGCGGGGACTCTCGATCGGTTTGGCTCAAGGCTCAGACTAGAGGAATTTAAGACGTAAAGAGTCCTACGGTGGTCGGTGGGGGTGACGATCGCTCGCACCCTGCACTGACGATAGACAAAACTTACTGTGTCCGAGTCCCATTCGTTTGTCTTCTTACCGAATCGTTATGATTGGGGGCGAGTCTTAACCTTTGGATATTCCGGTCTGTGCTATCGCCTCTTCGTTGTCTGTATGTGCGCCCTCTGGTTCCCTACGCCTTGGCTTGGGCGTGGCAGCGGCAATTGGTGGCGGCCCGACGATGTGACCCCAGTTTGGAGGATGTGTTGCTATTGTTGGAACATCCGCCGGTTTATACCTTGGGACGGGGGAGCAATCCTAAGTTTTTGAAGTTTGACCCCGTGGCGACTGGGTATGAGTGCCATCAAATTGAGCGAGGGGGGGAGGTGACGTACCATTGTCCGGGTCAACTGGTGGGTTACCCGATCGTCAATTTGATGCGTTACCAGCCGGATTTGCACTGGTATTTGCGACAGCTTGAGGCGGTGGTCATCCAGACGATCGCCGCGTTTGGAGTTTCGGGCGAACGGATTGCAGGATTAACAGGGGTGTGGGTGGGAGATCGCAAGGTGGCCGCGATCGGAATTAAGGTGAGCCGCTGGATCGCCATGCATGGGTTTGCCCTCAATGTTTGCCCGGATTTAACGGGCTTTGAGCGGATTGTCCCCTGTGGCATTGCCGATCGCGGTGTTGGCAGTTTGACGCAGTTTGTGCCAGACCTCACGGTCGATCAGGTGGTGCCGGAGGTGGTTCAAGCGTTCGGGTCGTGTTTTGGGGTGGAGATGGCTGTGGAGCAGATTGAACGGCTAGAGGATTCCCGGCTAGCCGCGATCGGAGCCTATGAGGGTTAACCGCAACACTCGCCTATTGATCCCCGGTTTGCAGGTGGGGAGCTTTCTGACGGTTTTGGTAATCTTGACGCCAGCGAGAGGGCGATAGATTGAGTAAATCCGGCTTCACTTGCTCTAAAAATGAAATCAGCATCGCTGTAAAACAGCCTTCAACGATCGTTAAGGGCAACTGCGCCAAAACCAACATACTAATCGCCGATCGTTCGGCCATGGCATCGATATCTGCGGGGATATTGGTCACAACCATGCTGTAAAACAACAGCGTAGACAGACCCACCCCTAAGGCTCCAGCAAAAAACGCAAACAGCATCGTCCAGCGCCGATCGCGATCGCGCACCCGATTACGCCACTGAAAAATCTGGGCAGCGACCAAAGCCGGAATGCCCATGATCAAAGCATTCACCCCCAAGACGCTCATGCCCCCGTGGTGAAACATCACCGCCTGAAAAAAGAGCCCCACCAAAATCGCTGGGAATGCGTAGGGGCCAAGCACAGCACCCAGCAACCCATTTAAAATCGGGTGAACACTGGTGGGCGGGATGGGGATATGGAGAGAAGAAACGGCAAAAAAGGCCGCACTGAGCAGCGCGGTTTTGGGGATCTGTTCCTGGGCATTGGGTTCGCGAGCAATCCGACGAAATGAGTACCAGGCTAGAGCACCAGTGGCAGCATAGCTAGCAATACAAACCCGTGCGGGCAAAAAACCGTCGGCAATATGCATGAATTCAGTCCGTGCGTAAGTGTGGGGAGGGGGGAACGTCTGTCGGGCACAGGGAAGAGGCGCACGATCGCGATGGGTGGGGAAAGACAAGGGCTGATCAGCGTGACCCTTGCCAGACTGACCCACCGGACGCGATCGCCATACGGGGAGACACTCCCAACGAAACCGTGAACCTCCGTCGATCAAAGTAAATCGAGGTAAATCGAGGTGAAAGGGATGAGGATCAGGCCATCAGGTTCGGTCTCGTTAGGTTTCAGACAGGGAAGACGAAGAGGACGATCGTCGTGAAAAGAAGAGAGCCGTACCGATCGCCCCCCAAAGAACGGAGCCGATCGCAATCCAGCGCGGCAGAGGGCTCGTCGCGGGGCCGCGCATTTGATGGGCGGCTAGTGCTTGGGAGGAGGTGCTATTGGTCGTCGTCGCACCGTCGGGACTGACCAGATCGACCGCCTCGCCTTGGGGTAAAACCTCGATCTCGGCTAACCCCCCATGTCCGGCCTGTCGCACCTGAAAGGTCCAAGTACCTGGCTGATCGGCAACCCACACCCAACGCCCCTGGTCATCGGTCGTCCCCGTTTCGATGGGAACTTGAGGATTGTCTGAGCCGAATACACTCACCTGTGCCTTAACCATCGGCTCTCCAGAATCGTAGACCGCTTGGATTTCGTAGGCACGGACATCCTGAAGCGTGATGTTGGCACCATGGGCGATCGCGGTGGTGGCGGTAGCAGCGATTGTCCCCATCAAGGCGATCGAGGCACTACCAATGGTCCAGATTCCGGTGTTTTGCTTCGACATCGATATCCCCTCTTCAAACAAAAAAATCAAACAAAATGTGCAGCTCCTCGCGGGAGGTAAAGTCGGCTTGAATACCCGATCGTTCGTACGGTATCAGATGCTTTGAGGACAATCTAGGCTATGGGGAATCGAACAGCATCGATTTCCCGATTCCTGACATAATTCTGAGCGATGAATCCGATGAAAGATCTAGATAGACTCGGGTGTCTCGTCCAATTAATCGTCAAACCCTGATCAGGATAGGCTTTGGAATCCACCCCCAGCACAAAAGCTAGGGGCCATAATCCGTGCTAGGTTCCGTGCGAGAAATTGATTGAATGGATAACAGCCCCTCGAAGTATGTGAGCAGAATCGGGTAAGGCTCCTTAGACGATGTGCGTGCAGGGTCGGTGTACTGGTGATGATACGAGGTGTAGCCGAAGCTGTGACCAAAGGACGATCGAAGTTATTTCTACGAGAGCGAACTTAATGTTTATTTGGGACGGTTTACATTTAGTCTGATTTTGCAATCATTGGGGTGCGGCCACAACCAGGCGGGTGGTGTCAGGCCACTTCCTCAACTTCCCCTACTGCCTCAACTTCCTCATGCCTAGGCTCTGGGTCTACGGTGTATACACAAATCGCTGACCCGTGCGATAGGGTTCGACCCTCTCCCTAAATCCCTCTCCCTCACGAGGGCGAGGGACTTTGAACACCTTCGTTTTACCTCTACTCTATTCTTCTCAACCCCGTGTGGCGGAGAGTGGACACACCTTGAGTCCTGCCGAAGTGGACAGCACGATCGCCTCAATACCAAAGGCACGGCGCAGATTGTCCGGTGTTAGTACGGTTGCCGGTGTACCCACTTCGATCGCTCGCCCCTCCTGGATTAGGACAAGACGATGGCTGTAGCGAGCGGCCAAATCCAACTCGTGCAGAACTGTAATGATCGAGAGGCCGCGATCGCGATTGAGTCGGGCTAGCAGTTCTAATAGTTCAAGCTGATAGCGCACATCTAAAAATGTCGTTGGTTCATCGAGCAGCAACACACGCGGATTTTGTGCCAGTGCCAGCGCCAAAAAAGCCCGCTGACGTTCCCCGCCAGAAAGCTGCACCACGGGGCGGTGGGCGAGGCGTGTGAGATCGGTATCAACGATCGCCGCTTCGACTTGGTCGCGATCCACCGCAGTTTGAGTCCACTGCCACCACGGACGGTGGGGCGATCGTCCCAAACTTACCAACTGCCGAACGGTGAGCTCGGCGGGAATCAGCGGTGGTTCCTGCGCTTGCACCGCCAAGACTCGCGCGAAATCACAGGCCGAAAACTCCGCGATCGGTCTACCATCCAAACGAATTTGGCCGCTCTGTGGCACTAGCAACCGTCCAAACAACCGGAGCAGGGTTGATTTGCCCGAACCATTTGCCCCGATCAAACTCAGCCATTCCCCGCTGTGTAGCGTGAGGGAAACATCCCGCACGATCGCCCGATCGTCATAACCACCCGAAACCCGCTGCGCGACCAGTACCGGAGGACGCGATCGACCGTCCGACGAACTCAACGGAGTCGCGATGTTTTGGCTAATATCCTGGGTAATCGCCTGGACGGTGGAATTGGTGAGCGGGGCTGTCATTGAAACCTACGAAATTGGGATGCGATCGCAACGAAAATAACCGGCGGTTTGGTGGTTTTTTCTAGGGCGTGGTTTCGGATTGGGTCGCGATCGCCAGCCGGACATGGTCCAGAGATCGCAGCCGATCAATAATCGCGATCGCCAATCCGTGACGAATCGAAGCATCCGCATTCAGCACCACCAGATCCGTGTCCGCCAACTCCGTCGCGCGTCGCACTTCAGTTTGCAAGGCATCGAGATCCACCACCGTATTTCCCACCCAGATCGTACTATCCGCTGTCACCGTAATCGCCACCGGTGTCGCCTCTTGAATTTCAGCGCGATCGGCCTGGGGTAAGTTAACCGGTAAGCCTTCATTACGCGAGAGAAACAGCGAGGAAATAATGAAGAAAGCCAGAATGGTAAAAATCACATCGATCATCGAAACAATATTAATTTGTGCCGGTAAATCTGGCTCGTCTTCAATAAATTTCATAGCAGACTCTTCGTTAATTTAGGCCATACATTGTATCTTTAGAACCTTGGGGATTGCACAATCTCAAAGCTCTCGATTCTTACACGAACACGAAATTTAAAATTTAAAGATGAATGTAAAGATAAAATCTAAGGATCAAAACAATGGGATTCACGCAGAAAAAGCTCTAGTCGTCCATTGGCAGAATTAATCGCTGAAATTTGACGCCGAGAAAAACTCCGAAACATATTCGCAAATAACAACGTGACGATCGCCACCACCAATCCCAACACCGTCGAACTCAGTGCTTCACTAATACCACCCGTCACGCCGATCGTATCGCTCTGGCTCACAGCTCCCAACTTCAGCGATGCAAATGATGTCATCAGACCCAATACTGTCCCGAGGAGCCCCAACAGCGGCGCCACGGTAATCACCGTATCAAACACCGTATTAAAACGTCGTAGGTTTGGTAATTCTGTCCGGGCAGAGGTTTCGAGGGCAACTTGCACAGTTTCCAAATCGTAACGCTTGAGTTGTAGGGCGGCGAGAAAGATGCGCGGAATGGGAAGATCTTGATTGTTCTGCAAGAGCGCGATCGCAGACAGACGATCGTGTTCAAGCAAGGAAAACACTTGATTGATAATTTTTTTCTCGCGTCGCCAAATCTCTGACCAGTAGTAAAAACGCTCGATGATCAGCATGAATGAAATTAGCGAAAACCCGACAAGCGGTATTGCAACAATACCACTAGAAGTCAATAGATTTTGATCCATAAACGGTACAATTTAGCGAAATTAGAAATATTTAAAGTATTTAATGATTTTAGTCATTCGATAGCCAATCCAGCTTGTCGCGCATCATAAATCGACCAAAGGCTCGTAAAAATAGTAAACCCATTAATCCAGAAAAACCAAAACAGAAAAAAGCTGTGATTGACATCGAACCCGACGCAAAAATTGCTCCAGACATAAAACTAAAACCACAAAATCCGCCGTAAATCATTGCTTTCATCGCCAGTTGTAGCCGCGCGATCGCCCGCTCGGTTTCCAGCTTCTGCGATCGCCAACGCTGTTCTCCATCATCAAGCCGCCGTTCGATCTGCATCAGCAACACCTCAACGCGACTGGGGCGATCAAACCGACTGGTAATAAAATTTTTGGCCTGACGAACAATCTCACTTGCGATTTGCTTCTGTCCCTGACGACCCGCAAAGTTTTTCACAAAGGGCTGAATGCAGGCCATCAGGTTATATTGCTGATCCAGGCTCCGCGCCACACCGTCGAGGGTTCCCAGGGCTTTCAGGATAAACGTCATCTGCGCTGGGAGGCGAAACGGCTGTTTCTCAAACATTTCGTACAGCTCATATTTCAGTTGGCGAAACTCCTGAAAATTGAGCGGACGTTCCCGGAAGCGATCGAGCGCAAACTCAATCATCGTTTGAACCGGTGTCATGTCCTTCATTTGCGACACCAGACCCATTGACACCAGGGTATCGACCACCTCATCGGCATCCTTGCGAATCACCGCAAACAATGCCCGTGTCATCTCCGCCTGATTCAGTGAGCTAATTTCGGACATCATGCCGAAATCATAAAAAATAATATTGCCCTGACTATCGACGGCCATGTTACCCGGATGGGGATCGGCCTGAAAAAAGCCATCCACAAGCAACTGTTTGAGATAACAACCAATCCCGATTTTATTGATCTCTTTCGGATCGAGGCCGATCGCTTCGAGCTGTTCACGCCGATCGATCTTGATGCCCGGTAGATATTCCAGGGTTAACACATGAGCGGTGGTGTACTGCCAATACACCTTGGGAGCCAGGATATTGGGATAATCGGCAAAGTTTGCCCGGAAGCGATCGGCGTTTTTTCCCTCGTTGATGTAATCAATTTCCAGGTAAATAATGCGGCGGAACTCATCATAAATCGCCTCCAGCTCAAACTTCCGCACACTGGGAAACAGCCGCTCGCAAACCTGGACAAGCTGATGCAGGGCATTAAAGTCTAGCTCAAACAGGGCTTCGAGGCCGGGACGCTGCACTTTGACCGCAACTTCCTCACCCGAATGCAACCGTGCCCGGTGAACCTGTCCGAGGCTCGCGGCAGCGAGGGGGATCGGGTCAAATTCAGCGTACAGCACATCGATCGGCTGCTTCAGATCTGCTTCGATAATGGCGATCGCTGCGGTCGAGCTAAAGGGCGGCACGCTATCTTGAAGTTTACTCAGCGCCCGGATGTATTCCAACGGCAGCAGATCACCACGGGTCGAAAGCGCCTGACCAATTTTGATGAAGGTTGGCCCGAGGTCTAGGAGCTGCCCCACCAGTTGCTCGGCACGCTTGGTTCGATCCTGTGGGCGGTTGTGCTGCTTGCGGCTGTCCCACCAAAGTCCAAAGGCAAACTGAATCGTGGCCGAGAACACATCGATCTGACGGGCGATCGCGGAATACTTCTGCTGTTGCCACGGCAGCGGCTTAGATTTAGCTCGGGTCAGCATAGCGGGCGAAGACAGGGCGATCGAGGGAGGACGAGGGACGGAAAGTTTAGCCGGTGACGAACAAGCCTAGATGGTTGTCGTGGTTGTGGGTTGCAAGTTTTGGATTGCAAGGTTTGGATGGGGAGTGATGCATCCATCACGCCATAACTCAGGGACTCAGTCGCGCGATCGTCCGCAAACAACTGCACTGGAATGATCGCATAAAAAAGAGCTGTGTGCTTTTGCAGCATACAGCTCTTTTCGAGTCGCAGGGCGATTATCACGAGTAGCGCTTCAAGCTACAGGTAACAATGACCTGCCATCATCAATCGTTGATTACTCAACCGGCACACCACCGGTGCAACGGGCAGCCGGGTCAGCCGCATCTGGAACAGTACCCAGACCGTTTCCATCAACCGGTTCTTCTTCACCGCAGGATACAGCAGCAGTTTGACCGGCAGCATCACCACCTTCAATAACGATCACAGAACCCATATAGTCACGAACGGATTGCTGGTCTGCGGCAGTGGCAACGACGTCTGCACGCAATGCGGTCGGGGTCGGGGTCATTGCGAAGGTGTAGTTGTTACCTTGGGTGGGGATACCGATTTTCAGTTGAGCGAAGTCGGTTGCAAAGGCATCGTTTTCGAGACGGAACGACTGTTGCGAACGGTTAACCGCACCGACGTTGTTTTTGCCTTCGGCCTGACGTGCTTTTGCAGCTTGGTTCAGGAACGACGGCAGCGCGATCGCAGCCAGAATACCAATAATGATAATAACGACGAGCAGTTCAATCAGGGTGAAACCTTCGTTATCAGCTTTGTTGCTGCTCAGGTGTTGTAGGAATTTGGCTTTGAAGTTAGCGTTCATTGAAAGGACCTCTCTTGAAGCAGGTTAGTTGCGATTCAGTTGTGAGTTTAATGTACCCAGGATGGGAGCCATTGCGATCACCTTCCCAAAAAAAAGTTTTTGGCGGGGTCTTT
>RDYZ01000040.1 GCA_004293855.1 Oscillatoriales cyanobacterium
TGTTTTCGCCACATTGCTTGACGGTGCACCCCAAGGAACGCGAAAACGTTACCAAAACGCTTAACTGAGGTTAGCGCAGAATCTCCCCAGACGGATCTGCAACTGCATGGACGATGGAATCGAGACCATCTTACAGGGTTGTATTACCGATAACTCCACTTATGGGATGTAGGTCAGGTGTCACCGCATCAACCCTGGCGACGTGAGGGGGGATTAGGTACGGCAATGGTGCGGGCGGGTTGCCGACACCATTGCGGGGCTCGGTGATGCGGCGGCGGACGGCTTAAACCGAGGGCGTAAAGCGTTGATAGACGATCGCCAAGCCGTCAGAACCGCCCACATTGCCAGGGAAGAGGACAACCGGCAACAATGGAAATAGGGGATGATCGGCTGGGGTGGTGACCACGGAACAGCCCGCCAAAATTTGCCCGAGCAGTCGCGCCGATCGCAACGCAAGGCCATCACTCAGGACATCGTTGGAGGTGATCCCGCCTTTGCTGACCAAAAAGCCGATCGAAGACGGTAAACCTCGCACAATGTCCATGAGGAGCGACGAAACCGACTCGCCAAACGCCAGCCGTGTTTGAATATCGGCAAACTGCAATTCGCTACGGCTGGTGTAGACCACCGGCGTTTTGCCTGCCGTATGTGCCGCCTGCACGCTGGCTAACGCTTCCTCGCGCAGCACCGACGCCGCGACCCCATCGCGCAATCGCGCCACGTCTAACTCAACGCCCACAATTCCCGGCTGCTGGAGCAGTTCCGCAAGTTGCTGGGTGGTTTTTTGGACGTGCGAGCCGACGATGAAAGCGCCCGGTTTGCCGTCACGCACAAACTGCGACATGGCCTCAGCCGCGATCGGCTGTGCGCCCACATTGGCCAGCGAGGTTAACAAACTGGCGGCACTGCGAAACAGGAAACGTTTTCCCGTGGCAGCAACAGCCAGCAAGTCCGCTGCGAGGCGATCGAGGTCGGTCTGGGTTTCAGCATCGACGGCAACACAGACGTTATCGCTCAGGTGGGCGAGGCGATCGCGACAGCCGGATCGCATCTGATCGAGAAGAAAACGTTCAACCCGATCGGCGGTAATGCGTCCGCCGGTTTTTTCCGCCACGTAATCGGGTAGATAGGCCGTGCTGTACCCAAAAACGGAATCTCGGGCAAACTCGGTTTGGTCTACCGGAGTTTCGACCCCATCAACGATGAGGTAATGGGTACTGTTGCGAGTGATGCGGCCTCCCTCAAAAAAAGCAGGGGTCATGAAGTGAGCATCAAAGGGGCCAAGTTCTTCGGCGATCGCGTCGGTTTCCGTGGGGTAATGGCCGCGTAGGGTCGAATCAGAGCGGCTGACCACGAGAAAATCGCGGATCTGAGCCTGAGCGATCGCCTGTTTGAGATTGCGGCAGACCTCGCGGGTGGTTGCGTCGGCGTCGGCGGGCGTCATCGATCGCGTATTCGCCAAGATAAAACAGATCGGTGAGGCATCCTCTAGACCCAGCCGCAACGTCTCTACATCCCAGCGCATCAGCAGCAAACAGCCGTGAACCGTTTGCGATCCGGTGGGGTCGTCATCAATGACGATAATTTTCGGGCGGTTGGCAATCTCGGTCATGATTTTGGTTTAGAACGGCGTAGTGAGGAGAGGTCACGACATGCGGGCCTGTCAGCCATTGCAATGAATCGTAGAACCCTGATCCGGTCAGCGGTTGAACGATGCCATAAAACATCCAGGGGCAATCACCCGGGCGGGGTAAGTGCTTGAAATTAAACGGATTAAACGGATCACCGCGAATGGATGACAGTCCCTAGTGCTGCAATTTTCGCATCTCATCCCGAACACTCACCCCGATCATGAGGGTTCGCTGCAAAATTTCCTGATACTCTCGCCCTTGTATGTTGGTTTGCAACGCCTGGATTGCCGTGAGACTGTCACCAAATTGGGCAAAATCGATCGCCAGAACGTCGCGATTTTCGCGTAAGATTCGATCCGTCGTGAAAGCACGAATCAAATCATCCCGCGTCAACTCAAAAGCTGACACCAGTGCCGCCCGTTCCGTGGGATCGATCGTCCGGTTATGGGCGATCGCCAACTCCTCCGCGATCGCCGCCGCCTTCAGTGCTCCGTGATATCGATCCAGTTCATCCAGCAAAGCCCCTAAGGTCAGCGGCGTGGCTTGCGATCGCCACAGCCAGCGCCCGAGCACGATTGCGATCGGTATCGTCACGAAACACAGCCAGACTGGCCACAACACCGTCGCGGTATTCCCCAACAGCGGACGTATCCCGAACAGATACACCACACCCATCACGATCGGCGTTAGGGCGATCGCCAACAGTAGCTCCTGAAACCAAAACATCAGCCGCGATCGTCGATCACGCAGTAAACTTGATCGCCACACCTCCGATGGTTCATAACCGGACAGATGGCGAACCTCTCCCGGTGTAATTTCCAGCGCGTATAGCGATCTCCCCGGTAGATTCGATTCTCGGAACGTCTGAGGCCAAGGACGAAACTCGGGGTTGCGATTGGGTTGCGATCGAAAATCTGAAGACACCGTACTTTTCTCCTGTCGTCACCTAAAATCAGGTCCGAATCGTAGGGAGCTCACGACAAACTTGTGTCAAGAAACGTGAACTTTCCTGATAGTTTGTGGGAGCGTTCCAACCATCTCCAAACATCAACGGGGATCTGGTTTTAGGGTCTATATCTCACTAGGTACAATCGCTTAAGTCATAATTCCAGGTGCATAAACCAGTTCTGCGATCGAGCGCGACTCTCGACGTCAGAATGTTTTGATTCTGGGCCCGACTCCCATGCTTTTTTGCTATGATTTAATCAATCGCAATAAAAATATTGTTTTTCATTAAGGAGAGTATTGAATCATGGGATTCCTGCAACGTCTGTTTGGCCTTAAAGAACAAGACAGCAACACCGTTCAAGCCAAGGAATCGAAAGAAGCATACTTTCTCGATGCAGATTCGGCCAAGACCTTTGGTGATATCAACTACATGCGTCAACCCAAGGCTGTTGAACGTACATTCCCGAAAGTGGAAGGTATGAACTACGGTGGACGACGCAAAATCAGCCAGTTTTCCTCCGAAGGTGCTGCGGTTGTCTACGACGGTGACGGTAAACCGACGAATACCGCATCGTCTTCGTCAGCTAGCTCTGAGTCTGCTCCGATGTCAACCCCGATCCGTAGCTCCTCGGCAGCCGATAAGTCGCTCGATTTCCGTTCGATGGCTCGTGACATCAAACGCTAAAGGTGTTGGCCTGGGTTGGCACGATCGCACGCTGATCTTGTGTCGGTTTTAGACCGGATCTCCCGTAGACCACCAAAGATCACCAAGGGCGATCGCGCTCAATCTAAGTGAATCCCACAAAAAGGCAGCTCGTCCGGGCTGCTTTTTTGTACCTGGGTGTGGCTGATGTGGCTGAGTGTGGTGCAGGTTCGCAAGCAGGACTTACGCAAACTATCGAAACTCGTAGGGGCATCATGGCAATGCGTCCACGGTATTGCGTGGCTTTAGCCGGTCAGTGCGTCAGTCCTGGCAGGTTTGGACACCGATCACTCAGGTGTGGCGCACTTGTTAAGCTGGAAGCACATTTTAAACGCCTCGATCGCGCTGGATCGCTGTTTTTCAGTTATGAACGCCATTCCCGCCACTCAATCGGCGTGGCAGCAACTCCGCCAACAGAAAATTGACTGTCAGCAAGCCATTGCCCTATTGGTAGACAACCAGGGAATTGTGAATTTATCCCTGCTCGATCGGGATGTGAGCTATCGTTTTTTTCGTGAATTTCCGGATAAAACTCGCCTACCGTCGGTGATTCCGCTACTGCTGTGGCGTAACTGCTTCTATCTAGGGACACCGATCGATGTTACGCCCGAGATGCTGCGCGAACTCAAGGATCGCACCCTGACGGATATTCACATTATTCCGATCGCCCCCAAAAGCTACAGCGCTTGGTATCACGCCCAGACCATTGACCCACGGGCGATCGACGCCGCCCCGCTCGTCAACCCCATTACGGGCAAAGTTGAACACGAAGATTTAACCGAAACCACCCCCCACTTTATCGACCTAGCCGTCGATCAAATTGGCCGCATTAAAACCATCATTTCCGCTGCCCTCCGCAACCGTGCCAGCGACATTCACCTCGAACCCACCGAAGCCGACGGCCTCCGAATTCGCTACCGCATTGACGGCATTTTGCGAGAAATCATGACCCTACCGCCGGATATTGCTCGTCGGGTAATTGTGGCGCTGAAGGTGATGGCCGAGATCGATATTGCCGAAAGTCGCAGACCCCAGGATGGCCGCATCGGTGAGCAGTACACCGCTGATGGCGAGATCGGCAATTTGGATATGCGGGTGAGTACGTTGCCCTGCATTACGGGCAGCGATGAAAACCGTGAAAAAGCGGTGATTCGGCTACTGCCACAGGATAATCCCTTCGTTCATCTCAATGATTTAGGCTTTTCTCCGGCTGCGTTAAAAACCTATCGCAGTTGGCTCAGTCAGCCCCAGGGAACGATCGTCCTGACGGGGCCAACGGGGTCTGGAAAAACGAGCACGTTGTACACCAGCTTGCAGGCGATCGCCAGTGAGGCCGTGAATGTGGTCACCGTTGAAAATCCCGTGGAATATGTTCTCCCGAATATCACCCAAACCCAGGTCAACGAGCGGGCGGGGATGACTTTTGCAGCGGGATTACGAGCCATCCTCCGCCAAGATCCCGACATTATTATGATCGGTGAAATTCGCGATCACGATACTGCCGAAACCGCCATCCGTGCCGCACTGACCGGTCACCTCGTGTTTACGACGCTGCACACGAATGATGCGATCGGTGCGATTCCTCGCCTCAAAGATCTCGGCCCCGATCCGGGCTTGATTAGTGATGCCCTGCTCGGGATTGTGGCCCAGCGCCTGGTGCGTCGTGTCTGTCCCCATTGTGCTGCGCCCCATGTGCCCAGTCCCCAGGAGTTAAGCTTGCTTGGCTTACGTCCTGGCGAAGTGCCCATCGACCAGTGGCGCAAAGGTACAGGCTGTGCCAACTGCTTCGGCTCGGGCTATGCCGGACGTGAGGCGATCGTGGAGTTGCTCGATGTGGACGATCGGGTGCAAGAGCTGATCTACGACGGTACGCTCAGCCAACTGAAGGCGTACCTGCGCGAGACGGGTTTTGTGTCCTTTCGCACCTCTGCCTTGGAGAAAATCATCACCGGCATCACGACGATCGAGGAAGCGTTACGTGTGCTGCATCGCAATGCGTTACGCACGCGATCCGTCCCGTCGTCAACCGCAACGACAGGATAAACTAGGGCGTGTCATCTATGAATCGTAGAACCTTGCTTGGGTAAGCCGTGAAATACCCACCCCAACCACAAAACTAGGGGCTGAACTCCTGTCTGGGTCAGTGCGAGACAGGTCATGGATGGCAGTTTCTAGTCTCCTCATCGGTGTGTCTCATCCATGCTTAACCTGGGTTCACTACAGTTAGAAATACACCTGTGAGGCTTGCTCGATCGTGAAAAATACCCTTTTACTCCTGCGCGAGCTCAACAATGATGATCTCGATTGGTTTGCGAAACATGGAAATCTACGCAAGTTAACCAACGGTGAAACGTTAATTTATGAAGGTCAACCGATTAGCGCCCTATATTTCATTTTGTCCGGCACGCTGAGTGTGCGTCTGACCTCGATCGAGGATCGGGAACTAGCACGGGTTTCCAGTGGTGAAATTGTCGGTGAAATTTCCTTTGTTGATGACCAAATGCCGATCGCTACGGTTGTCGCACTTGCCGATGTCATTATCCTTGAAATTCCGCGTTTTCATCTCACCCAAAAACTGAGTAAAGATCTTGGGTTTGCATCACGGTTTTATCTCGGGATTTCCGCCTGTTTAGCCGATCGAATGCGAGGCACTGTAGGGCGTTTGGGCTACGGCGTGGAGGTGGTTTTAAATGAACGGTTTAAGTTATTAGAACCCAACGATCTGGAGCTGGTTCGCACCAAGTTTCGCTGGTTGGCTCAACGATCGGGCGCAACGGAAGATACAAAATTCAAGGCCGAAATTTAGTCCTGTCGTCATCGTGGAGTCACCGACCAACATCGCTTAACCCTGCATCCGTTCAAAGCAATGGGGTGGATTCACCCGATCGCATCCGCAGAACTAAGCCGCATAGAAATTGACATGACCACCGTAGGCACGTTCGATCGCCTCGGTTTGCATCACACTTTGGCGCTGACCGCTAGCAATGACCTCCCGATTGAGCAAAATCAGGTCATCAAATTGCGTGATGGCTTCCCCGAGATCATGGTTAACAACGAGTACCACTTGCCCCGCATCGGCCAGTTCACGAAAGATTTGAAAGAGGACGGCTTCGGTTTTTTTATCCACACCGGTAAACGGCTCATCAAAGCAAAAAATATCCGCTTCTTGCGCCAACGATCGCGCCAAAAATATCCGCTGTTGTTGTCCGCCCGATAGATTTCCGATCGGTCGATCCAGAAAGTCCATCATACCCACCCGCTCGATCGCGGCGAGGGCCGCACGGCGGCTCGTGGGCGAAAACCGACGAAACCAGCCCGTCTTACGGACACGCCCCATCATCACCACATCACGCACCGTTGCTGGAAATGTCCAATCGATCGCGCTGCGCTGCGGCACATAGGCGATTCGATCGCGCTGTTCCGCCAGATTTTTCCCGTCAAATTGCACGCGCCCCGAGGTCATCGGAATTAAGCCAAACATCGCCTTAATCAAGGTGCTTTTGCCTGCACCATTGGGGCCAATAATTCCGGTCATGCGTCCCGCTTTAACCGTCAAATTCACATCCCGGAGGGCTTCCACCTCACGGTAAGCGACATTGAGCCCCTCGATCGCGATCGTGCGCGGTAGGGTGTGCAAATTACTGAAACCAGTGGTCGAGACCATGGGAGAAACGATCGTCCGGCGATCGCGTACAGGTGTGGGAAGGATGCCCCCAGTTTAACCAAAAAAAGTGAAAATATGAGAAGAATATGAAAAAGATGAGACATTCATGAGAGCCGAGGATCTGTCTGGACCCAAATGATCCCGGCTCAACCTGATCCGTTTTTCGATGGTGATACTTCAGTGATGCCCCAATCCTTGACATTCTCCCCCGGTTCCGTTTTGGCGCTGCTAGCCCTATTCACGGTGACAGCCTGCCAGTCCACAACGACACCAACGGCCCCTAGCTCTGATGATCCCACCAAGCCGAATATCGTCGCGACCAGTACGATCGTCGCGGATCTCGTTGCCCAGGTTGGCGGGGACGCTATCGATTTACAGGGATTGCTCGAACCGGGCGCGGACCCCCACGTGTACGAACCAGTTCCGGCAGACAGTATCGCGATCGAGCAAGCGGATTTTGTGTTTTACAGCGGCCACAATCTAGAACCCGCCTTAGTGGATTTGATTTTGGGAGCTGGAAGCGGTGTCCCCTATTTGGCTCTGGGAGAGCAGGTAACACCGTTGGCGATGGACAAGGACGGACAACGGGTTGCGGACCCGCATGTGTGGGGGGACGTGGACAATGCGATCGCGATGGTGTTAACCATTCGCGATGCCCTCAGCGAGCTTCATCCAGAGGACGCAGCAACCTTCGCAGCCAATGCAGAGGCGATGATTGCGGATTTACAGCGGCTGGATGCCTGGATTCCGACGCAAATTGCGACCATTCCGGCGGGACAGCGGGCGATCGTCACGACTCATGATGCTTTTCAGTACTACGCTTCAGCCTATGGCCTGAAGGTGATCGGAACCTTAATCGGCATCAGTACGGAAGAGCAACCAAGCGCCCAAACGGTCCGATCGTTGGTCGAGGCGATCAAAGCTGCCGGGATTCCGGCGATTTTTGCGGAGACGACGATCGCACCCAAGCTGATCGAAACCGTGGCCGATGAAGCCGGGGTGAAGCTGGCTGATCCGAAGTTGTATTCGGACTCGATCGGCGCACCGGGCAGTGCGGGCGATTCCTACATCACGATGATGGTCAGCAATACCTGTTCGATCGCGATTAATCTGGGCGGTTCCTGCACCCCGTTTGAACCATAGTCAACAACCTTCGGGGGCGATACAGGCATAGACCATCAGAATGATTTCACGATTTCATTCGCGATGGTGTTCTCTCAGGACTACTATTTCAGTATTGTGTGCCGTAATGTCCTGCCCTGTTCAACTATGAACCTCGGATCGCTTAACTTTTTCCGTTCCCTCCAAGATAACAACACCAAACAACAGTTTGTCGTTATCGGTTTGGGTCGCTTTGGACGAGCCGTCTGCTCGACACTGCACGAACTGCGCTACGAAGTCCTTGCGATTGATCGCGATGAAAAATTGGTGGATCGTGCGGTCGCCGATCGAGTTGCGGATCACGCAGTCCGGCTCGACAGTACCGAACCCTCGGCTCTGAAAGAAGCAGGGGTGTTTGAGTTTGATATTGCGATCGTGGCGATCGGTAACTATCTCGCGGAAAGCATCATTACGACACTCAACCTTAAGGAAGGTGGGGTGAGCCACGTGATCGCTAAGGCGTCGTCCGCCACCCACGTTAAACTCTTGAAAAAAGTTGGCGCCGATCGCGTCGTCTTTCCTGAGCGGGAAATGGGCTGCGAATTGGCGCGATCGCTGACCCGTCCGCGTATCCTCGATCGCTTTGAGCTGGACCCCGAACACAGCATCGTGGAGACGATCGTGCCGCAGCGCTTAGTCGGTAAAACCCTCGCCGAATCGGATATTCGCAAACAGTATCGAATTAGTGTCCTGGCGGTCGGTGAACATGAAGCGAAATTTGATATCAACCCCGATCCCAAACATCGCTTTAAGGCTGGTGAATTAATGGTGATTTTGGGCGCGAACTCCGACATTGACCGGATTACAAACTAGAACCTGTGGGCTGGCGCTGTGGTGCGACCTCCCAAAATAGCGTAGCGTTTTGATGGGGATGTGTTGCCGACCCACGGCCACACAATCCCGTCCCGTGTCCTCGCTGTTTGACGACTTGCGCTATGGCCCGCCACTGGTTTGCTCGCTTCCTCTCCTTGCCGATCGACCCGCTGCTCGGTGCGATCTATCCGCTACGTGCCGCCTGGATCATCCTGCGTACGCCAACCCTTTGGGGTTACTTGGTGGCACCGATCGTCGTGAATATTTTGGTGAGCCTGGGGCTTTATACCGGACTGCTGTTTCCCGGTTTAGATCGGATTGAGGCTCTCCAGCTCCGGCTTGAATCCCGAGCCGCTGCGGCGATCGCCACTCTGCCGCAATGGCTCCATTGGCTGGATGCGGCCTCAGGGTTCATTGGCGGCTTTTTAGACTTCGTGTTAATTGTGCTGCTGTTGATCGTGACGGGGTTTGCGATCGCCCAGTTTGGCACGCTGCTGGGTGCGCCCTGGTACGGACAATTGGCCGAACGGATCGAACTGGATCGGCTTGGCCGGGACAATTTACCGCAACCGGAGGGACCGCTGGCGATCGTGCGCGACCTTTCGCGGGCGTTGCTGTTTGAGGTCAAAAAGATTGTTTTGACGATCAGTTTGTTGGTGACGTTTTTTGTCATTGGTAATGTACCTATCGTCGGGGCGATCGTGGCAGGAACTGGCGGCCTCATCACCTCGACCCTCATGACCTGTTTAGACTTTCTCGATGCACCGCTCGAACGACGGCGGTTACGGTTTCGCGACAAGCTGGGGACGGTGTTATTACATTTGCCCGCAACGGCTGGATTCGGTTTGGTCTGTTTATTTGCGGTCAGCATTCCGATCGTCAATCTCGTATCGGTGCCGGTCTGTGTCACCGCCGGAACCTTGTTTTTTTGCGATCGCATTTTCCCCCAATCCTCTCCCCCCAACCCAGCGGACCACCCGGACGCGTAAACAGTCCAGAATCCTCAACAGTGCAGTGGTCGAGCTGGCCCTCACGCCGAAATCCCCTGTCAGGGTCTAACCCGTTTTAAGCCCCATTCATCCACCACCCATCCCCCTGAGACCGTATGGCCATTTCCGGAACCACCAAATTGCTCGGCATTATCGGCGATCCTGTGGAACATTCCATGTCGCCCGATATGCACAATCGTGCGATCGCTGAACTGGGTCTCGACTATGTCTATGTACCGTTCCCGGTAAAACCCGCCGATCTCGGTGCGGCGATGGCGGGGTTTGCCGCGATCGGTGTCGTCGGCCTGAATGCCACCATTCCCCACAAGCAAACCGTCATTCCCTATCTCGACGTTATTACCCCGGAGGCCCAAGCGATCGGCGCGGTGAATACCCTGTGGTACAGCGATCGCGGTTGGGAAGGGACAAACACCGATGTCACGGGCTTTCTCGCGCCGCTACTCGATCGGGCCGCCCAGGAGCCCAGCCTTCAGCACTGCTTCAGTCGGCCTCTGGTGCTCCTTGGACACGGTGGCGCAGCGCGGGCGGTGGTCGCTGGAGCGAGTCAGCTCGGCTGTCCGTTGGTGCATGTGGTGGGACGAACCCCGGAAAAAGTCGAAGCATTCGTTCGCAGTTGGGATCATTCACCGATCGCGGTCCACCTAGAAGGCCATAGCTTTAACGCCCTGGGGACACTCCTGCCAGAGGCCGGAATTATCGTCAATTCCACCCCGATCGGAATGCAGCCCCACACCGATCAATCCCCCCTATCTGAGGCGATCACGGGCCGCATTGCCAGCGATACGATCGCCTACGATCTCATCTACACCCCGAGCCCGACTCTCTTCCTGCAACAAGCCCAACGTCAAGGGGCGATCGCGATCGACGGCCTCGAAATGCTCGTACGCCAAGGAGCCGCCGCCTTTGAACTTTGGGTCGGACAGGCTCCCCCCATTCCCGTGATGCGCCAAGCCCTGCGTCAACGCTTGGGTTTGGTGTAAATCATGCCAAGGCTGAAACTCGATCCGTATAAATACGTCTATGCCCTCGGTGTCACAGATACCCACCGATCCAGTCGTGATTAATCCGTAGAGTAGGGAGCTTTTTATCCCAAAACTGCGTCAAACAGAACACAGCAGATCCAACCTCAAGATCACCCCACGATTACGTCCACCCCACGCTCGCAGAGACCTTTCAAGCCATGAGAACGAACCTCAAACTAATGCTGGCTAGCCTGATCGCCACCAGTCTGGCCAGCTTCACCGCCACCCCAGCTAGCGCTCAACCGGCCACCGCTTTTGAATGCCGTAGTAGTGATAATGTCAACTTTACGGTGGCCCTTGCCCGAAATGGCGCAGTCTCCGATCCCTTGGTCGTGTGGACGAGTGACGCCTTTAGTAATTCTGGCTACACGCCTGAACGCCGCTGCCAAGCGGTGACGGGACGCCTCAATGCATTACTGGATGATAATGGTGATAGCTTGGCTGGGCTGTACCTCACAGTGGGCCGCGTCAATGGTCAATCGGTGGTGTGTTCCGTCGCGAGTACACGATCGGGTTGCAATAGTGACAATGTACTGTTCACCCTGAGCGGCGATAACAGTCGTAACCCTGAGCGTGTGTTGTATAACCTCTCGGCTCGGGGATCGGGAACCAGTATTCAAGAATCGGGTGGCGTTCCTTACGTCAACCTTGAAGATCTCGTCAACGCGAGTTTCTAGTGTTAGGCGTATTTCTCGCCCGAGTGTCGCGATCGCATCGTGCGGATCGATCGCGTCGCCAAACCTTCGTCCTCGGTTTTCTCTCGAGAATGCGAGCTGTCATGCCGCCGATGACGAAGCCCCCCCTTGCCCGTGTCATGATCGCGACCCTCGTCGCGACTCTGGCGATCCCCCTCGTGGCTGCGGATATCGTTCTGACGGAAGAACAGGTTGATGCGATCGCCTCCCAAACCACGGTTGTGATTGGTCAAGGCTTGCAAAAGGGTGATATTGAAGCCCAACGCGAGTGGAATCCTGGATCTGGGACGATCGTGGCTCGTAGTGGCGATCGATACTACGTTTTAACTGCGCTCCATGTGGTTCGGACACGCGACACGGTTTACGGCGTGCGTACCAACGATGGAGAGGTGCATCTTGTCGATGATGTCAACACCCATCGCAATATCTATCCCCTCGGACGTGAAGCGGATGAATTTGGAGAAACGATCAACGGCCTGGATTTGGCCGTGGTGGAGTTTGAAAGCGATCGCAATTACCCGATCGCTGTGATGGGCGATTCCGCCACGATGAGCCCCGGTGAACCGATCTTTGTCTCCGGTTGGCCGACCCCGGACAACTTTGACGCGCGGCGCGTGCGTGTCACCGAAACCGGCGAACTGACTGCCATGTTTCCCCCCGCCGATGATGGTGGGTACAGCCTGCTCTACAGCAATGAAACCCGCCGTGGTATGAGTGGCGGCCCGGTCTTCAATGCCGCAGGCGAGTTGATTGGCGTTCATGGGCGTGGACGGGCGATCGACCAGACCTATTGCCTCGATCCCCAATTAAGTGAACGCAATAGCTGTGGCATTCAGACCGTACATTTCATCAATCGCGCCATGGCCCAGGGCCTAATCCTCAAATTTGCCGAACCTCCCGTTGATCTGGAGATGATCGCCACCGGTCTCGCTGCACGGGACGACGCCGACACGATCGAAGATATCTACGCTCTCTTTACCTTTGACCTCAGCACCCTACTTCGTGATGGCCCGTCTGGAGGCTGTGGCAGCCTCCTACTCGATGACAACTGTGAGGGTTTTTAGCTGCTGGGTTTGATCGATCGAGGTGACTGGGCTCGGCTAAGTTGACCCGGCGAATGAGCACGTGTGAATTGGCCGTGT
>RDYZ01000180.1 GCA_004293855.1 Oscillatoriales cyanobacterium
GCCCCTTATCCCTCGGAAATCGGACGGTACAGGGTTGTACGCTGCATCGCTGGACGCCCGATCGCGCCGATCGCGGCCATCAGATCCGCAGGGGACTGACACGTGCCACCTTTCGCTCCGGCCATGGATGTGATGTGCTCCTCCATCAGCGTACCGCCGATATCATTACAGCCCCAGCGCAGGGCTTCGATCGCACCGTCTAGGCCAAGTTTGACCCAGCTTGGTTGATGGTTGACGATCGTTGCACCAAAGAATAACCGTGCCACGGCTGTTAATTTCAGGGTATCGGCCAACACCGGCTGATCGCGCCCAACCCGTTTCCGGAGGGGAGCCGGAGCCTGTTCGCCAATAAAGGGTAGCAGGATAAATTCACTGATCCGGGCGGGATAGTCACGCGCGATCGCCCGCTGCTGGAGCGATCGCAGGCGTTCAAAGTGGCGGATTTGCTGCTCCGGTGTTTCAATGTGGCCGCAAAGCATGGTGCTGGTGGTCGGCACGCCCAAACGCAGTGCTGTTTCGACCACCTCGATCCAGGTTGCCGAATCGAGCTTTTCCGGGCAGATCACCCGCCGAATGTCATCCTCTAGCACCTCTGCCGCCGTTCCCGGTAACGAATCCACCCCCGCTGCGGCCAAGGCGTCGATCACCGCCGCCAAGCTGAGGCCATCTTCGCGGGCGATGAACTCAACCTCCTGGGGCGAAAAGGCATGGAGGTGAAGCTGGGGAAAGGTTTGTTTCAGCTCGATCACGATCGCCCGGTAATAGTCCAGGCTGGAGCCATTGAGCTTGGCCTCGGGATTGAGACCCCCCTGCATACAAATTTCTGTCGCCTTGCGTGCCACAGCATCGGCGGCCTTAGTCACGATCGTGGCGCGATCGAGCCAGTAAGCATCCGCATCCCCCGCATCGCGGCGAAAGGCACAAAAGCTACAGTGCTGCTCGCAAATGTTGGTGAAATTAATATTGCGATTAATAACGTAGGTCACGGTGTCACCGACGAGCCGTTGCCGCAGCCGATCGGCGGCATCACGAATAGCGGCGATCGCCTCGGGGTCGGTTTGTCGCAGCAAAAACAGGGCATCGTCGGGCGAAAGGGTCGCATCCGGTGCGATCGCCCGATCCAGTCGTCGTTGCAGATCGTCAGATATTGCGGTCGAGAGCGTCATAACGTCGGTATGGAAGAACGGGATCAGCCGGTCAGACAGAAACTATCCGCAATCAGGGTACACCCACAACCAGCAGAGCCATGATCGGCGATGGGTCACGGGGTTGGTCATCCTACGCGAGCTGCGGTGCAACGGATGAGCTGAGAAGCCCAGAATCTCGGGGAAGGCGATCGCGTTAGTGGGCAAGATGATCCGTTCTATCACCCTGGAGGTAAGCCTCAAGATCGAGTTTGGCCTGTTCCACCGAAAAAACATGGAGGCTAAAATCCTCGGACAGTGTTTGACAGGCATGAATGCCACGCACACTGTTGCCCTTAACGTCCAATCGTGGTGAAAACGTCCCAATGCCCAACTTGTTGGGGGCAACGGCTGTGATCCCGCCACCGACGCCACTTTTGGCGGGTATGCCAATGTGATACGCCCATTCGCCAGAATAGTCATACATGCCGCAGGTCAGCATGACGCTAATCACATCTTTGACATACTGACTCTGGATCGCTCGCACTCCCGTGATGGGATTCACGCCACCATTGGCTAAGGTGGCCGCCATCATGGCCAGGTCGTGGGCATTCACCAGGATGGCACACTGCTGAAAGTATAGGTCGAGGGTCTCATCGATGCGTGGGGTCACCATGCCAAAATTCAGCATCAAATAGGCGATCGCGCGGTTGCGATGTCCTGTGGTTTTTTCCGAGAGAAAGACCGGCACGTTAATATCGTGTGATCGACCGGTGTAACGCTCAAACATATCGAGCATTCGCTTCAGCCGTTCTACCGCGTCTTTCCCCTGGATCAGATCCGTGGTGGCGATCGCCCCAGCATTGACCATGGGATTGTACGGACGGTTGGTCGCCTCATCGAGCACGATCGAGTTAAACGCCTCGCCCGTCGGCTCGACGCTCACACGGCGATGGACATACTCACGGCCACAGTCCTCTAAGGCCAGCCCATAGACAAACGCCTTGGCGATCGACTGAATGGTAAACAGTTGACGACACTCGCCCACCTCAAAACATTGCCCATCTTTCGTCACCACACAGAGACCAAACCAATCTGGGTTCGCCAGGGCCAGTTCTGGGATATAGTCCGCCACCGTGCCATCGTCGATCGCGGCACAGCGTTGGTGTAAATCACGCAGATAGGCGTGAAATGAGGGCACATTCGCCGCGATCGAGGGTTCCGCCTGGGATTGATCGCGATCGGCCTGTGCTTGCAGCTTGAGGGGGTCTACCATCCCGAAATCTCCTAGGGTTAAGGTCCGCTGGGCTTCGATGCCTGGTCTGCCGACAGGCCATCATCGGTTCAACACTTGAGGTCTGTCCGATCCCGTCTCGCTG
>RDYZ01000041.1 GCA_004293855.1 Oscillatoriales cyanobacterium
GACGCTGATGATATTTAAGGGCGGTCAGCGGGTTGATATGGTGGTTGGGGCAGTTCCGAAAACTACTCTGGCCAACACTCTGGAAAAGTACATTTAACCAAACTGCCAGAGGTTTCGGGCTGTTTTTTTGGGCCGCGAAAGCTAACTATCTTCAAAACCGGGGTAAAGCTACTGGAAAAGTTATTAGTTGCTAGCAGCGCTATTTGCTGGTGGCTATTAGCTTCTAAATTTGGCTTGCCCCTTAATTTTTTCTACCAACAAATTGTTACCGTTTCGGAAAAATTCATGATTCCTTCTGGTCAAGGTTTTGAGTCCCTCCAAGCTGATGCGATCGACTTAATCGATCGCCTGCCAATGTTAAAGCACTCTGAGTGGATCGAACGATCGCTCTCGACGATCGTGCAAATGGCTGGAGAGGAACTCGATCGCCTCGATTGGAAGATTATGGCGGCGTCCCTGCGAGATATGGAGAGAGCTTTTTCCATGTTTTATCCTTACCGCCACGTTCGCAAAATTGTGATTTTTGGTTCGGCGAGGGTGTCGCCGACATCGGCGGAATATTTGCTAGCCAGAGAGTTTGCACGGGCGATCGCCCAGCAGGGATTTATGGTGATTACTGGTGGCGGTGGGGGGATTATGCAGGCAGGGAATGAGGGGGCGACTGCGGAACGTTCTTTTGGGCTGAACATTCAGTTACCTTTCGAGCAGAGTTCTAATCCTGTCATTGCGGGCGACTCCAAGTTGCTCAATTTTAAATATTTTTTCACCCGCAAGTTATTCTTTCTCCGGGAAAGCGATGCTTTGGCTTTGTTTCCCGGCGGTTTCGGCACTCTGGATGAGGCTTTTGAGTGTCTGACTTTGACTCAAACTGGCAAGTTTGGGCCGGCCCCTTTGGTTTTGCTCGATCGACCCGGAGGCGATTATTGGCACGATTGGAATTATTTTGTACAAAAACAATTGCGGGGTCGGGGTTTGATTTCAGCGGACGATCGCAGCCTGTACACGATTACAGACGATATAAATGTCGCTTGTGAGGCGATCGCGAGTTTTTATCTGGTTTATCATTCCTGCCGTTACGTGGACGGAAAACTGGTAATTCGCTTGAAGTCTCAACTTTCTGACGAGAATGTCGATCGGCTAAATACTAATTTTAGCGATATTTTGGTAGACGGTAAAATTGAAAAAAGTCAAGCTCTGCCCGCCGAAGCCACAGATGAAACCTTCGCTTTACCGCGCCTAGTTTTGCATTTCAACCAGCGGGATGCGGGGCGGCTTTATCAGCTAATTGCTGCTATTAATCAAATGGGAGCGACATCGCCGGCGGCGGCGCATCCAGAACAAAAGTAGTTATAACAGTTGACAGTTGACAGTTGACAGTTATGGTACCCGAATCAAACCGTCGATCGATCGCGGGTGCATCTGATTTTTGCAAATATATTCGTAGGGGCGAAGCATTTCGGCAGTCAATCTCTGGTTCTGGTTCATAAATTATGTGCCGAAATGCTTCGCCCTTGCCAAATTAAGATGCACCCTCGATCGCGGGGTAGCTTGCGTCAGTCAGATGGGGTAGAAGTCCTAAGAAAGTAAAAAATTAAGGGCAAAAGGTATGGCTTACAGCGATTTTAGTTTGGCAAGTGTCAAAAAATCTTTAAATTTAACGATTTCGCCCAGACAAGATTTGTTTTCGGCCGTACCTGATTTAAAATGCAGCAATTATTTAACAGAAACTTTAGCTTATAATGTTCCTTTTGCTCTGGCGAGCAATACGGAAAAATCGCGCTCAGAAATGATTATTGCGCCGATTTTGCTGGAACTTACCTCGAACAGCAAGAAGGCTCACACTGTACCTGTACGTTTGTCAGTGTCGAGATGAATTGCGCGTGAGTTGAGGAGTGTAGTCTGACCACATTTGAGCGCAGCGAAAACCGGGAAGACTACGACGACGAAACGAGCAAAATATTCTGTTTTTGGTGAAACAATCATCAAAAATGTGTTACTATGAATATGTAAACACGGTAAGGTCGATACCATGTATAGAGCAGTTAAGATGAGAATTTATCCTACAGGCAAGCAAGAATCATATCTAGCTCAATGTTTTGGCAATACTAGATGGTTGTGGAATCATATGCTTAATGCAACAACCACCGCGTACAAAGAAACAGGCAAGGGGCTTTCTAAAGCAGCTATGGATAAGTTGCTTCCGGGACTAAAAAAAGAATTTGAATGGTTGGGACTAGCTTATAGCCAAGTTTTACAACGAGTAACATTCAATCTTTCAAGTGCGTTTGTCAATTTCTTTGAGGGTCGTGCTAAATTCCCTAACTTTAAATCTAAACATGGTAAGCAATCAATTCAATATCCCCAAAATATCAAACTGATGCCAGAGGATTCTGTTATTAAGTTTCCCGGTAATCTGGGGTTAATGAAAACTGTGTTTCACAAACAACTACCTGATGCTAAATTCACGACTGTAACAATATCGAGAAATGCAGACGGCAGGTACTACGCATCTATTCTTTTTAACCAAAATGACAATCCGGTAGTTGCAATTAGGGAAGCTATCGGCGTTGACTTAGGATTGAAGCACTTTGCTATAACTTCCGAAGGCTCAAAATATGACCTACCTAAAAAGCAATTAGCCAAACTAGAAAATAATAAAAAATGCAAACAGAAAAAATTAGCTAAAAAGACAGATAAAACTTCTAATAAACGTCGTAAAGCTAGACGAATATTAGCCAAAGTTTCTAGCAAAATAGCTAGAATTAGTGAAGACTTTCTACACAAGCTATCTCGCAAAATAGCCTACGAAAACCAAGTTATTTGTGTAGAAGATTTGGCAGTTAAGAACATGGTAAAAAATCCCAACTTGGCAAAATCGATATCAGACCAAGGATGGGGGATGTTTCAAACCATGCTCAAGTACAAAGCTGAGAAATTTGGTCATACCTACCAAGAAATAGGACGTTTTTTCCCATCTTCTCAACTTTGTAGCGAGACTCTACTACCAATCCCGATGCTACAGAAAGGCTATGATTCATTGGGCGTAAGGTTTGTAGATTGTCCTCACTGCCAGAAACAGCATGATAGAGATATTAATGCTGCAATCAATATTAAAAATGAAGGTTTGCGACTTTTGGAGTTAGGAACTAGCTCTTCTGCCCTTGGAGGGGATGTAAGACCAAAGTTATCAGGACGTAAAAAAGCCATGAAGACCGAGGCAATCCCCAATGAATTGGGAAGCCTACACCCTATCTGTGCTCAGATGGGTGTTGGGTAGTTCACCAGACTGTTTCCCGATCGCATTAGTTTGTTTTCGGGTGTCGATTTTACGGTTGATAGCGACTTGGGATTAAACGGGAGTTGCGATTTTCTGATTAGCCGATCGGTAGAACTTTTGATTCTAAGCGCACCTGCGATTTTAATCGTTGAGGCAAAAAAGGAAAATATTAATGCTGGGTTGGGTCAGTGCGTGGCCGAAATGTATGCAGCGCAACTGTTTAATGAGCGCGAGGGAAATCAGGTATCAAAGATTTATGGAGTGGTGACAACGGGAGAAATTTGGAAGTTTTTGATACTGGAAGGGCAATCAGTTAAAATAGATTTATTAGAGTATTTTTTGAATGAAGTTGATAAAATTTTGGGGATTTTGGCGATCGCCATTCAAAACAGTTGAGAGTTGACCACAATCAAAAGGGTTTGTAGTGAGGACTTTAGTCCTTAGGAATCAAGGACTAAAGTCCTCACTACAAACCAGATCGCGGGTAATTGACCAGACATGACATAAGCAGTAAAAACCAATCTAAAATGTAAAATCTAAAATCTAAAATCCCCTGACTCAAAATGCTAGACATCCTGCTAATTGCAACTTTAGGATTTCTCGGCAGTTTCGGACACTGCGCCGGAATGTGCGGCCCGCTGACAGTGGCTTTTTCCCTGTCAAGTACCGACAAAGATAAATTAGCTTCCTTCCGCTTTCACCTGCTATTAAATGTGGGAAGAATTGTGGCTTATGCTTTAGTTGGCGCTGCAATTGGCGGAGTGGGTTCGGTATTGATTGCAGGCGGGCAAATGGCAGGTATCGGTAGCGGGTGGCGGCGGGCGATCGCCATTATCACCGGTACAATGCTAATTTGGTTTGGATTGGTACAAATTAAACCAGATTTGCTGCCGCGTTTGCCATTGCTGCACCCAGTTTCGCACGATCGCATCAGCAGTGCAATGACCAAGATTTCAACTCAAAACAACTGGTGGATACCATTGGCTTTGGGTTTGCTTTGGGGTTTAATTCCCTGCGGTTTCCTGTATGCAGCGCAAATCAAAGCAGCGGAAACCGGAAACCCAATTTTGGGTGCGGCAACGATGTTTGCTTTTGGAGCGGGTACCTTGCCAACTATGCTGGGAGTGGGATTTTTTGCTGGCAGATTCAGCGCCCACAAACGCAGTAAACTGTTTCGCGCAGGTGGTTGGGTGACACTGGCGATCGGCATCATTACTCTGTTGCGAACCGATGAAATGGTCGATCTGACAGGCCACGCAGCCCTAATATGCTTGATGCTAGCACTGATTGCGCGTCCGCTCAGCAAGTTTTTGCCGCCACTGTTGCGCTACCGTCGGGCTTTGGGTGTCGGAGGGTTTGCGATCGCCCTTGCCCACACGTTTCATATGCTAGATCATACGCTGCAATGGAATTTTGACGCTGTATCTTTTATGCTGCCGCAGCATCAATTAGGGATGGCATTGGGAATGCTGGGACTGCTGTTGATGATACCCGCAGCGGTGACAAGTTGCGATCGGCTTCAAAATTATTTAGGGAAGCGGTGGCGGCAAATTCATTTGCTAACAGTACCCGCTTTTTTGCTGTGCGCCCTTCACGCAGCCCTCATCGGCTCCCACTATCTCGGCGGTTTTGAATGGAAGTTGTACGATCGACTGGTGACAGCCGTCTTAGCCGCGGTTGCGGTGTTAGTTTTGTTAGTGCGATCGCGCTTATTTTGGTCAATTTTATCACTGGATAATTTCTATGTTGCACCTGTCAAAGAAAAGTAAAAGTTTAGGATTGTTAGTCTTCTTGGGATTGCTAGTACAAGCCGGAATATTTCCCATACCGCAGCTAAACACAACTGCGATCGCCCACGAAGTCGAAATCTCGGGAGATGTCGCCGCTACCTTTCACCTCGAACCAAACCACAATCCCCGCGCCGGAGAAACTGCAAAAGTGTGGTTTGCACTGACTCGCAGGGGCGGTCAAATTATCCCCTTAGAGCAGTGCAACTGCCAGCTAGCGGTTTATCCAAAAAATCACAAACAGGGGGATAAACCGCTGATTGAACCGCCTTTAAAAGCCGTATCTGTCGAGCGCTACCAAGGCATTCCCGGAGCAGAAATTGTATTTCCCAAGGCAGGAATCTACGAGTTAAAACTCAGCGGAAAACCCAAAGCCGCAGCTAAATTTAAACCCTTTCAACTCAGTTATACAGTCACAGTTAGATAATATAATATTCCCCTCAACAAACATCAATATTGTAGGGGCGGGTTCACCGAAATAACCGCCAAAAACAAACAATCTCAAAAACCCGCCCACCCAACTCAGTCATACAGTCACCGTTCGCTAATATCCTATCCCCTAAAAACCATCAATATTGTAGGGGCGGGTTCACCGAAATAACCGCCCAAAACAAACAATCTCAAAAACCCGCCCCCACCCAACCATAAATTCAAATGTACTAAAATCGTATCCCCGCATCAACAAATATCAATCTTGTAAGGGCTGGTTCACCGAAATAATCGCCCAAAACCAATAATCTGGTAAACCCGCCCACCCAACCATAAATTCAAATGTACCTATTTTCCAATAAAAACAACCGATAAACGTATTAAAAAACACAAATCAAATCTGTATAAAACCTTAAAAATTGCCAACCATACAAAATGTCACGAATTTTTACATTACATTGTAGTTAATGTCAATTCTAAAAATTGTGCAAACTAATCTCTGTTGAACTGACCAAAGGACACAAACATGGATATCTTATCTAATACCGTGGCGCTATCGCGGATGCAATTTGCGCTAACCGCCATATTCCATATGCTGTGGCCAGTTTTGACAACGGGAATGGGAATTTATCTGGTAATTGTTGAGGGAATGTGGCTGAAAACTCGCAATCCTGACTATTACCACCACGCTCGTTTTTGGTCGAAACTATACGTTCTCAACTTCGGTATTGGTGTAGCTTCCGGCATTCCCATGGAGTTTCAATTTGGGACGAATTGGGCACCATTTTCCGAAGCCGTGGGTGACTTTTTTGGCAGCATTTTAGGGTTTGAAGCTTCAATGGCATTTATGCTAGAAGCTGGCTTTTTAGGAATTATGCTATTCGGTTGGGGGCGCGTTCACCCGATCGTCCATTATTTCGCTACCATCATGGTAGCCTTCGGCGCAAACCTATCCACTGTATGGATTTTAGTCGCTAACTCTTGGCTGCAAACTCCAGCAGGCGGAGAAATGGTCAATGGCAAGTTTGTTGTCACCGATTACTTTCAAGCAATTATGAACCCCTTCGCATTAAACAGCATTCTACATATGTTTTTTGCGACGTTAGAAACTTCCCTGTTTGTAATTGGTGGAATTAGCGCTTGGTACATTCTAAATAAGCGCAACGAAGCCTTCTTTTCCAAATCTTTAAAGATTGCCATAGCGACGGCGATCGCAGTTGCACCTTTGCAGATATTCATCGGACATTTGAGCGCCGAACAAGTCTATCACTATCAGCCGACAAAATTAGCAGCGATCGAAGCTAAATGGGAAACCTCAGCAGCCGGAGAATCAGCCGATTGGACTTTGCTAGCCTTGCCTAATGAAAAAGCCCAAAAAAATGACTGGGAAATTAAAATTCCCAATGGCTTAGGATACGTTCTAGAATTCAAACAAAAACTTTCCGAACCAGTCCTCGGTTTAAAAGAGTGGAAACCAGAAGATCGACCCCGGATGGTAGGTTTAATCTACTATTGTTTCCGCATCATGTCCGGGATTGGATTCTTCTTTGTAGGATTGATGCTGTTCAGTACAATTCAGTGGATGCGAGGCAAGCTTTCCGCTGAAAATATTAGCAGTCAACCTTGGTTGATGCGCGCTTGGATCTTAGCAGCACCCCTGGGATATATCGCTGTAGAATCGGGTTGGATTGTGCGCTGTGTAGGCAGACAGCCCTGGGTTTTATACGGGCAAATTCGCACGGCTGACGGCGTATCAAATATCCCCGCTAGCAATGTTTTAACTTCTCTGAGTTTCTTTGCGATTATTTACAGCTTTTTGTTTGTTTGCGCCTTGTATTTTGGCAGCCGCATTATCCGCAAAGGCCCTAATTTAAATCTGTCAGTACCTGGTTTAGGCAATCAACCTGCGATCGAAACTGAACTCGCAGAACACATTCCCGATCAACGCCCTGTAGAAGCACAACAATAGGAGATTTTATGCAAGCTTTGGAGCATTTTCTCCCGCAAGTCTGGTTCATCATTTTGGGTTTATTTCTTTTGCTCTATGTCATGCTAGATGGCTTTGACTTAGGGGTGGGAATATTATCTTTGACTGCTTCTGATGACGAGCGCCGAGGCATTTTAATGACCAGTCTGGGCAATGTTTGGGATGCTAACGAAACATGGCTGGTTTTAATGGGAGGCGCTTTATTTGGTGCATTTCCTTTGGCTTACGGCACAATTTTAACTGCCTTGTACATACCGATTTGCATGATGCTTTTCGGTTTAATATTTCGGGCTGTAGCCTTTGAATTTCGCGAGCATTCTAACCGCAAGTTGTTTTGGAATTATGCTTTCGGTGCGGGCAGTTTTTTGGCAGCTTTAGCTCAAGGATTTGCCCTCGGCGCGGTGCTTGAAGGCATTGCGGTGGATGAAGCGGGTCACTTTGTGGGGACTACTTGGGATTGGCTGGATTGGCGATCGATCTTGGTGGCTTTGACACTGGTTCAAGGCTACGTGTTGATCGGTTCCACCTATCTGATTATGAAAACCGATGGGGAATTGCAAACAAATCACTACCGCACCGCTAAAATTGCGGCGGTGACAACATTAATCGGAGCAATTTTGATTACCATCGCCACTCCGGTTTTTTATGAAAGTACCAGAGCAAGATTGTTCGATAAACCGCTAGTTTATGTTTTTGCGGCGATTCCCGTGCTGGGATTGCTGCTGGTTGGACTCTTGCTCAGAAGCCTGGAACAAAAACAAGAACGCACGCCGTTTGTCTGGACGATTATGATTTTCTTGCTCAGTTTCATCGGTTTGGGATTGATTGTTTTTCCCTACATTATTCCGACACAACTCACGATTTACCAAGCGGCGGCGGCACCCAGCGCCCTGGTATTTATGATTGTGTTCATCGGCTTTCTGATCCCGATCATGATTTTCTACAACATCTACAACTACGTAGTATTTCGGGGTAAGGTTGCTGGCGGCCATTACGGCGAATAAAGCAGCATAACACCGCAAATCCAAGTAAAGACACCCAAATCTCCCCAGATTTAAAATTAATCCGATCTGCGGATATTTGCGTGTCTTTGCTGTTGACAAATATCGATTTCTGAGCGTCAGGGTTCTGATTTATTAATCAAAAAAACATAAAACTTTTTGTTTTCGCCCGCGAATTTAAGTGAATCTACTTATAAGAATGCTGAAAATTTCTGTATAATTAGTATAGAAAATGATTTCTATGCTCTTTTTGTCTGGCAACAGTTACAAGTTTTGGCTGTGTTTGCCTAACTATTGTCTCAGGTGCGTCGAGGCGAGATTGTCACTTTTTTTCAGGATTTAAGGGTGTTCCGGTACGAGGAACCTTATTGTTCTGTGAGTTTTGAGAATTAGTAGAAATAGAGTAACTCGTAAGTTGGTTGGCGATATTACGCAAATACTATGTATTATTTTACACCTGATTCAATAATTTATGTCTGAATTTTTAGACGGCGATCGAGAAATCAATCCCCCATCAGCAGCAGACGATCGCACTTTGATTTGTTTCAGAGAGAGGAAATTGCGGACTATTTGGGAAACTGCTCTAGATGCGATCGCGATCGCCGATGACAAAGGGCGATACCTCAATGTCAACCCCGCCGCCTGCGAATTGCTTGGACTAAAAAGAGAACAACTCCTCGGGCGCTGGATCTGGGAGTTTGCAAAACCAAGCTGGAATTTTCAACAGGTGTGGCAAGAATGCCAGAAACCGGAAAAAGTGCAGGGTGAATTTGAGTTAGTGCGGGCTGATGCAGAGATTCGCACCGTCGAATATGCAATAACGCTCAACTTTTGGCCTCACCGCTACTTGTTAGTCATGCGAGATGTTACAGGGCGCAAACAAGCCGAAACACAAGTCGAAGAACTTACCCGCCAACTCGCCCAAACCCAAGCTCAACTTCGGGAAGCAGGTATCGCACCGGAGAGTCCCATCAGTCCCACAGATACTGGTATTTTAGAGCAAATTGCCCGCCACATCCCGGGCGTTATTTATCAGTTTCGCATGGATATTGATGGTGGTTTCCATTTTCCCTATGCCAGCGGCAGACTGGAAGAGATTTACGGCGTTACCCGAGAACAAGTGCAACAAGATGCGACTTGTATTTTCAATCACCTCCATCCTGAAGATTTCGATCGCGTTTATCAATCGATTCTCGATTCTGCCCAACATCAGACACCTTGGTGTTGCGAATACCGGCTGTGTTTTCCCGACGGGCGGTTGCGGTGGTTGCGCGGCGATTCTACACCGCAGCGACAACCCGATGGCAGCACTATTTGGCATGGCTATGTTCGGGACAATACCGAGAGCAAAGCCGCAGAAATTGCCATCAAAACCAGTGAAAACAGACTCCGCACGATCGTGGAAAATCTCAACGATATGGTTTATATCGTCAATCCCGATAGCACCTTCAGCTATGTCAGTCCCCAATTAAAAGAAATCATGGGATATGAAGCAGCAGAAATGTTACATGAGAGTTTTGCTAATTGGGTTTATCCAGAAGATTTACCAATTTGTAAAAATACTCTCGATCGCTCTTTGCAAGGTGAGAAACTGCGGGGATCTGAGTACCGAGTTTTGCATCGAGATGGCAACTATTACTGGCACTCTGCCAATGTATCCGCGATCGTAAATGACGCTGGAGAATTCGTTGCCTGTTTGGGAATAGCGCGTTACATCCACCCTCAAAAACAAGCACAAATCGCCTTAGAAGAAAGTAACAGCCGCTGGCAGTTGGCTATAGAAGGAGCGGGAGATGGCACTTGGGATTGGAACCTCAAAACCAATGAAGTCATCTTTTCCAGGCAGTGGAAAGCGATGCTGGGCTATGCAGAACACGAAATTGTGAATGATTTAGCAGAGTGGGACGGTCGGGTACATCCAGAGGATAAAGCTCAATGCTATATAGATTTTGCCAAACATTTTCGCGGCGAAACTTCTACCTGTCGCAACGAACACCGCCTGCGCTGCAAAGACGGTTCTTACAAGTGGATTTTAGACCGGGGTCAGGTGGTGGAATGGGACGAAGAATCTGAACCGATGCGGTTTATCGGCACTCATTGCGATATCAGCGATCGCAAAACCGCAGAATTAGAGTTAGCTGCCTCTCAAGCAGAATTAATGGCACTATTTAACGCCATGCAGGATGTGATTATGGTGCTCGATGCAGAGGGACGCTATCTCAAAATATCTCCCAGCTCGGCTCCCTTGTTGTACAAACCTACCGCTCAAATTTTAGGTAAAACTCTTCACGAAGTTTTACCCAAAGAATCAGCAGATTTTTTCCTAGAGTCGATTCAAGAAGCGATCGCCAATCAATGCGTGACGCAGTTGGAATACTCATTACCAATTGGCGATCGCTCAGTCTGGTTTGATGCCAGGATTTCTCCCATGTCTCAAGAGCAAGTGGTGTTTGTCGCCAGAGATATCACCGATCGCAAACGCCAACAGCAAGCTCTCCGCTTAGTAGTCGAAGGTACGGCGGCAAAAACCGGCGCAGCATTCTTCAAAAGCTGCGTTCAATATCTCGCCAAGGCACTAGAAGTTCGCTATGCTTTGATTGCTGAATTTGGTGACTCTGAAAAAACGATCGCCACAACTCTAGCATTTTGGGCGGGAGATGAATTTGGGGATAATTTTACTTACCATCTATCCGAGACACCCTGTCAAAATGTCGAGCGGTGTACCGAGATATGTCGGTATCCCAATCTCTTGCACTGCTGGTTCCCCAAAGATGATAATTTAGCAAGTCTCCAAGCCCAAAGTTATGCGGGTGTACCGATTGTAGATGCCGCTGGAAATTGTTGGGGATTGCTCGTGGTGATGGATACTGAGCCGATGGTGAAATATCTAGAAATGCAGTCAGCTATCTTGAGAATATTTGCCACCCGTGCGGCTGCGGAAATGGAACGGATGCAGGCGGAAGCAGCAGTGCGTCAATCAGAAATTCAACTGCGGCTGCAAACTGAAGAATTAGAAGCAACCCTGAAAAAGTTGCAGGATACCCAAACTCAGTTAATTCAAGCGGAAAAAATGTCTAGTTTGGGTCAATTAGTCGCCGGAATTGCCCATGAAATTAACAATCCAGTCAGTTTTATTTATGGCAATATTCAACCTGCTACCGATTGTGCGAGCGAGTTAATTCAACTAATTCATCTTTACCGAGAGCATTATCCGATTCCGCCCCAGGCGATTGCCGATTTTATCGAAGATATCGAGCTTGAGTATCTAGAAAATGATTTTTATAAGCTGTTGAAATCGATGAAAACTGGAGCCGCGCGCATCAGCGATATTGTTAAGTCGCTGCGGACTTTTTCGCGGTTGGACGAAGCGGATTTAAAAAGCACAGATATTCACGAGAATCTCGAAAGTACCTTAGTGATTTTACAAAATCGCTTGAACGGTAGGGCGGGAAAACCAGAAATTCATGTCGCCAAATATTATGGTGAAGTACCTCTGGTTGAATGTTATGGCGGTTTGTTAAATCAGGTATTTATGAATTTGCTGGTGAATGCGATCGATGCGATCGAACAAAGGCGAGAAAGCCTAGAACCCAGCGCCAAATTAAATTATATTGGTCGGATCGCGATCGCCACTTCGTTCGCTGCTGACAATCGCGTGTCGATCTCGATTCATGATAACGGTTGCGGGATAACTCCCGAAGTTCAAGAAAAAATATTTAATCCCTTTTTTACGACTAAACCGGTGGGTAAAGGTACGGGGATGGGGCTAGCAACTAGCTATCAAATTGTCACGGAAAATCATCGGGGGAAGTTGCGGTGTTTTTCGACACCCGGAGAGGGGGCGGAGTTGGCGATCGAGTTGCCAACTTGCAAGTAAAATTATCTATAGCTAGTTTATAATGGAAGCTCGATCGCAAATTCCGTCCCTTCGCCCAAAACCGAATGGCAGATCAAGGTTCCGCCGTGTTTTTCCACCACAATTCGGTAACTGATGGCTAAGCCCAAACCGGTGCCTTTCCCCATCGGTTTTGTGGTGAAAAACGGATCAAATAATTGGTGGCGCACGTCTTCTGTCATGCCGATCGCATTATCGGCAATCCGGATGCAAATAATATTTTCGTTAAGGGCTTCTGTGTGAATGCTAATAGTTGGTTTCCAGTTGCCACTACCCGTTAGCGAAGCCCTAGGAGAG
>RDYZ01000042.1 GCA_004293855.1 Oscillatoriales cyanobacterium
CGGAATTGAGACGGGAATAAACACGGGGGTCAATTCTTCATCGCTAAGGCCGTTTTCGTCTTGGACAGCGATCGCCCAGTTGGCGTAGCTCTGCCGTACAGCCATGCCCACGGTATAGGAGGCACCGGAGTCAAACCCGCCGCCCGTGGCTGTTCCGAGATCGCGACCACCTCCAGCGGTGTTGCCGCCACTGCCCGCGCCATTACCGCCTGCGCTATTACCGCTCGTGCCATTACCACCCGCGCCCGCGCCGTTGTTGCCTGCGATCGCCTTTTTGTCCGTGGTACTGCCCGTCGCTCCCGTGCCTCCATTGCCTGCACCGTCGCGATCGCCTCCGGCGTCACCACGACTGACTGCCCCCCTGCTCAAACCGATCGAGCAAATCCTGTGATCGCTGCCAATATTCGTAATATTCATCTTCGCGCGTCGCATCATAGGATGTGGTGCCCGAATCCATGTCACTCATCCCGCGATCGCTCGTCTCTCGATCGCCCCAACTATAGCCAGAACTAGCGACCCCCCAGCCAAAGCTACTGCTACCAGAACCCAAGGAATTTGAGGCTTTTGTGCGATCGCGCAGTGCGGAAAGGTTGGGTAAGGTTTGTCCGTTGAGATCGGTGTACTTCGGATTTGAGGAACGGGGAGCGGGTGCTGTGGCCGCTGTGGAAAAGGCCGCCAGATCGCTGGGGGAGAGGGGGACGACATCGGTTTCGATCGCGACGGCTAGATCGTCCTGAGCCCCACTGGGTAAGAGGCGTGGAATTGACAACGCAAGCCCACCATGAATTCCCAGGGAGACAATCGTTGCGACAAAGGCAGGTTGTTTTGCAAGGGTCATGCACTGCCGCTGGACACCCGCAAGTACGGATCGCTTGGGAAATTTACGCAAAAAATCTTTAGGAAGCAGCGGGCGCATAGGAACAACACAAAGGAATGGCGAAGAGATCAGCGATCGACGGCGCAGCGATGGAAAATTGGCTACAGTTTAACCAGTATTTTTCAGGGTCTCTGCATTGTGCCAGATCTGGAATGACTCTGTGATCCGTCTCCAAAAAACCCAGTTTAACGACGGTGTTTTACAGAATTTGTTCGATCTTGGTGCTTGGTGCTTTCCCGTTTGTTCCTTCTAGTCCCGTTACCGAGCGCTGCTTGCTCGCCCTTCGATCGTGCTTTTACTGAAAACAGCCCAACGCTCTAAACTCGACCTGGCCGACGATGCCCTGTTTTACGATCAGCCGCGTTTCGTGACTCACGTAGACGAGGGTTTTATTGATCAACTGACGCAACTCTACCGCGATCGGCTAACATCCGAGATGCAGGTATTGGATTTGATGAGTAGTTGGGTGTCGCATTTACCCAGCGAGATGCGTTTTGCCCGTGTGGAGGGTCATGGACTGAATGCGGATGAGTTGGCGAAAAATTCGCGACTCGATCGGTATTTCGTCCAAAATCTCAATCAAAATCAAGCGTTACCCTACGGGGATCAGCAGTTTGATGCGGTGCTGATTACGGTATCTGTGCAGTATCTCGAACAGCCGGAGGCCGTTTTTGCCGAGATTTACCGCATCCTGAAACCGGGCGGTGTGGTGATTGTCAGCTACTCGAATCGGATGTTTTACCAAAAGGCGATCGAGGTGTGGCGTGATGGCTCGGAAAAAAGCCGGGTGGCACTGGTTGAGCGCTATTTCGAGAATGGGGGTTTTGATCGCATTGAAACGATCGCCCGTGTTTCGTCACAGCCGCCGATGTTGCAATTGTTTGGTTTTGGTGCGAGCGATCCGTTTTACGCGACGATCGGCTATCGCGGTGTGGTGTAGGACGTTGGCTGCTGCTTCGTTCTGTTGATCACAGGTGCGGGGCTAATCCACCCCCACGTGTTGCAGCACCAATATTCCGCAAGAACTGATGCAGACCTCAACTGTATATACATAACCGGCGGTAACCGTGAGATCGTCGTTTACCCTCATCCCCCAGCCCCACTTCGACCAGCTCAGTGCGTCGCTTCTCCCAGAACGGGAGAAGGGGAGCCAGATTTACAGCTCAAAGTCCCTCCCGCTCTGGGAGAGGGATTTAGGGAGAGGGAAAAGCCCTGAACGCAAAGGTTTCTTATCCCGTACTCACGTTAGACATAGATCTTTTTTAATACAACAATTGCCCCCCCTTTTAACATATTTCTGGTGTCAACTTGTAGGGATAACATTGAACCATTCGCTAGCACATCCCACTCAATTGATAATGTGCAACACCGATTAGTTGGTTCAATAAAACAATGAGACCGGATGACTCTGCTCTACTTTCTGATCAACCGCGTTTCGACTCCGCTCAACACTCCCAGGATGTTTTGACAAGACTTGCATTGACGATGAAACAAGATTGTTGGCAACCGTAGCGCGGGTTTCTAGCCGATGAAAATTGAGCAGTCTAGAAGCCCGTGCTACGGGTATCTGATCCAGAATCCAGTTTGACGAGCCAATCACTCAGCTCAGTGCTTATCGGAAACCGCTACGCTAAACGCGATCGCCTAAACCGAGAATTTTTCCGTAATTCGCTTCATTGCTTCAACGACATTGTCACGGCTGTTAAACGCCGAAATGCGGAAATAACCCTCACCCGCCGCGCCAAAGCCCGACCCCGGAGTCCCGACCACATTGCAGGTATGGAGCAGCTTATCGAAGAAATCCCAGCTCGATAGACCGTTGGGAGCTTTGACCCAGACATAGGGCGCATTGATGCCGCCGAAGACCTCCAGGCCCGCTGCGGTGAGTTGTTCGCGCACGATCGCCGCATTCTCCAGGTAAAACGCGATCAGTTCCTTAATTTGGGCTTGACCCGCTTCGGAGTACACCGCCTCGGCGCCGCGTTGGACAATGTACGACACCCCGTTAAATTTGGTGCATTGACGGCGATTCCACAGTTTCCACAGTTCCACGTCGGAACCGTCGGCAGCTTTCGCGGTTAAACCTTTGGGAACCACGGTAAAGGCGCAGCGCGTCCCGGTAAAACCGGCGTTTTTCGAGAACGATCGAAACTCGATCACGCAGTCCCGCGCCCCTTCGATCTCGAAAATTGAATGGGGCAGGCTGTCATCGGTGATGAAGGCTTCGTAGGCCGCATCGAAGAAGATAATCGAACCGTTAGCGCGAGCGTAATCAACCCAGGCTTGAAGCTGTTCCTTGGTGGCCGTTGCGCCGGTGGGGTTGTTCGGGAAACAGAGATAAATTAGATCGACTTTGGTGTCGGGAATCGCGGCGGTGAAGTCGTTTTCGGCGGAAATCGGAATGTAGGTGAGGCCGCCGTATTTGCCGCTGTCGTCGGCGTCGCCGGTGTTGCCCGCCATCACGTTCGTATCGACGTAGACCGGATAAACGGGATCGGTCACGGCGATCGTATTGTCATGACCGAAGATATCCAGGATGTTACCGCTGTCGCATTTTGCGCCATCCGAGACGAAGATCTCGGAGGCGTCGATGTCGCAGCCTCGCGCCTGGAAGTCGTGCTTGGCGATCGCCTCCCGGAGCCAGAGATACCCTTGTTCGGGGCCGTAGCCTTTGAAGGAACCGCGATCGCCCATATCATTGACGGCGGCGATCATCGCATCGCGGCAGGCTTGGGGGAGCGGTTCGGTCACGTCGCCGATCCCAAGCTTAATCACCGGGGCGTCGGGATTGGCTTCGGTAAAGGCAGCGACGCGGCGAGCGATTTCGGGAAAGAGGTAGCCCGCTTTGAGCTTGAGATAGTTGTCGTTAACGGTAGCCATGCTGTGATCGAACGAGGGTTAAAAAGACTGTTGTCCAGCTTACCGTTAAGCCTTACCCGGTTATAGGTTGCGACCATCGCGATCGCCGTACCCTCGCCTTTAGGCTCCTAAGGCAGCATAAGGCAGCCCAGGGCGATCGCCACGATCGCACCGATCGTCGTATTAATTCCATTGACGATCTCATTCGTCAACCACTCCCACTGCTCCTGCACCGTCGCCCCGATTACGCTTTCCGCATTTGTCGCCACAAACGCCGCGATCGCACACCACAACACACCCCACGGATCGATCGCCCCAACCCCCCAGGCCACCGCCGCGATCACGAGCGACCCAGCCACCCCGGCCAGGGTTCCCTCCAGGCTCACCGCTCCTTCAGTACCGCGTGGCACGGGTTGCAGCGTTGTGATCAAAAAGGTGCGGCGACCGTAGGCTTTGCCGACTTCGCTGGCGGTGGTGTCCGATAGTTTTGTTGCAAAGCTGGCGGTGTAGCCCAGGAGACAAAGCTGACCGATCGCGGTGGTGGAGCTCGCGATCGGATCGGTGGCATCAGCCCCGATCGCAAAGGCGATCGCGCACAATGTCCCCGTTAATGCCGAGCCCCAGACATTTTCAGGCCCCCGCATTCCGCCCCGTTTTTCCGCGATGCCTGCCGCTTCTTTTTGTTTCAGACCGATTTTCGTGACGCCAGAACCGACCAAAAAATAGACCATGACGATCGCATAGCCCCGCCAACCTAAACAGCCCCACACGAGCACCCCTAGGACAAAAGCATGGAGGTAACCCGCCGGGGTGAGTAGTTTTTTGGGCAGGAGGAACGCGAACAGGATCAGGACGGTGTTGAGGGCGATCGCCGTTAGCCAGGGTGACGCGACCAGGGTTTCGAGGTTCATGGATCTTGATATACCCCCTGCCTCACGACGAGGGAATCTTAAGCTCAACTAGCAACAGCAGGCACAACCGATCGAACACCACCTAACGTAACGGACAATGCCCACCCGGTTCTAGAACCCGTACAAATCTCAACCCTACTCATCGGGACTATAGCCAAACTCCGCAAGGCGCGTGCGTGACTGTCTCCAGCGTGGTTGTACCCGTACAAATAGCTCCAGGTAAATTTTGCCATTAATTAATTTTTGGATCTGACCCCGTGCTGCCGAGCCGATTTCCTTGAGCATGGCGCCACTTTTCCCAATCAAAATCCCCTTTTGCGACGATCGCTCCACATTGATCGACGCATGAACCCGTGTCAGTTTTGGGGTTTCTTCCACTCGCTCGATCGCCACGGCCACGGAATGGGGCACTTCCTCCCGTGTCAAGCGCAAAATCTGCTCACGAATCAGCTCGCCCATAATAAAACGCTCCGGCTGATCGGTCACCAAGTCCGGCGGGTAGTAATAGGGTCCCGCGTCCAAACGATCGACAATCAACGTCTGAAGCGAATCCAACCCCTCACCGGTCAAGGCGGAAAACTTGAGCAGCGGCCAAACCTGCTCGGCTGACGCTGTTGCTGCTAAATCCCGGTAACTATCCTCAATCTCCTCCGCCTGATCGATAGGCTGCAAGTCGATTTTATTTAACCCCAACAGCACCGGAACCGGCGAATGGGTCAACATGTTGGCAATGAAGCGATCGCCCCCTCCCGCTTCCGTACTGCCATCCACCACAAACAAAATCACATCCACCGAATTAATCGCCGTCCGTGCATTTTGCACCAACACCTTGCCGAGCTGGTGGTGTGGCTTATGAATTCCCGGTGTATCCACAAAAATGATTTGTGCCACATCCGTGGTTAAAATCCCCCGCAAACGATTGCGTGTCGTTTGTGCGACGGGTGAGGTAATGGCGATCTTTTGGCCGATCAGATCATTCATCAACGTCGATTTACCGACATTGGGTCGCCCAATGATGCCCACAAAGCCCGATTTAAACCCCGGCGGAGCGCTTGGGATCGTCGAGAAGCCAGAAAAGTCGTTCATATCAGATCGAAAAAAGTAGAGATCGCCACGCAATTGATAGGGCGTCATGGCCCTTCGCTCATCCTGCCCTGTGTGCCAACACTCAATAGGCGAAATAGTAAAACGGCACAAAGAACAAAGAGATAGTCATTACAGACAAAACAGGCGACCCGATCGAGCCGCCTGTTTGCTTGGTTTTAGACCTTGGATCTAGCGAGACGCCAGGGTTCGACGCTTCGTCACCATGCGGAAGGCTGAGATAATATCTCCTTCTTCCCAGCCGTTGAAGTTCGGCAAGCCGACACCACACTCGAAGCCCGTATTGACTTCTTTGACATCCTCACGCATCCGGCGCAACGAGTCCAAAATGCCGCTAAACACGACCTTGTCTTTACGCAGGACGCGAATATTGCAGTTCCGGACTAACTGACCATTCAGGACGTAACAACCCGCCACGGAACCGCGACCGGATGGGAACACGGCCCGGACTTCGGCTTGGCCGAGATCTTCTTCCACCAATTCCGGTTCGAGGAGACCTTCCATAGCGCCTTGGATGTCATCGAGCAATTTGTAGATGACGTTGTACTCACGAATATCCACGCCTTCACGATCGGCGGCTTGACGTGCTCCCGTTGCCAGGGTCGTACTGAAGCCGACGATCACAGCATTAGAGGCTGCCGCGAGGTCAATGTCAGTCTCGGTGATTTCACCCGGAGCGGAGAGCAGCACACGCACCTGCACTTCGTCTTGGGGCAACTGTTCGAGGGCTCCTAGAATCGCTTCGAGCGATCCCTGAACATCTGCTTTCAAGATGAGGTTGAGTTCCTTCAGGTCGCCTTCGCTGGCCTGAGCGGAAAGGCTGCTGAGGGTGACACGGCGGGAGGCCATGGCCTGTTGCAGACGTGACTGACGTTGATTGACGGAACGTGCATCGGCAACCGATCGCGCTTCTTTCTCACTTAAGAAGACATCGAACTCATCACCAGCCGCCGGAACGTCACTCATACCGAGGACTTCAACCGCGTAGGACGGATACGCATCGGTAATCCGATTGCGGCGATCATCCACCATGGCCCGTACTTTACCGAAGACCGAACCGGCCACGAGGCATTCACCCACCCGGAGGGTTCCGTTTTGGATCAAGAGCGTTGCGACCGGGCCGCGTGCTTTGTCGAGGTGAGCTTCGATGACGGTTCCTTTGGCGGGACGATCGGGGTTGGCCGACAGTTCTTCGACATCCGCAACAAGAACCAGCATCTCCAGAAGCGTGTCGAGGTTTTCTCCGGTTTTCGCACTCAACGGAACCATGATCGTGTCACCACCCCACTCTTCCGCCACAAGTTGATATTCCATCAACTCTTGCTTAATTCGATCCGGTTGAGCTTCCTCTTTATCAATCTTGTTGATAGCCACAACAAGCGGTACACCTGCTGCACGGGCGTGACCGATCGCTTCGACGGTTTGCGGCTGCACCCCATCATCGGCAGCAACCACAAGCACCGCAATATCCGTTACCCGTGCACCCCGAGCCCGCATCGCCGTAAAGGCTTCGTGACCCGGTGTATCGAGAAAGACCACTTGCTGTGTAACGCCGTTATGCTCAACGTCCACGTGGTAGGCCCCAGTGTGTTGGGTGATCCCACCGGCTTCACCTTGGGCCACCTTTGTTTTACGGATGGCATCGAGCAGGGTGGTTTTACCGTGGTCAACGTGACCCATGATCGTAACGACCGGCGGGCGTCGTTGCAGTTTCTCAAGGTCAGTCGCATCGATCATCTCGGTGGACTTCGTGGCTTCAGATTCTGCCTCGGAGACCAGCACGACAACCCCGAGTTCTTCAGCAACCTGGGTGGCAGTCGGAATATCCAGAGTTTGGGTCACATTAACCGCGATGCCTTGCAGGAAGAGGCTCTTGACAATCTCGGTTTCGCTGACGCACAGTTCGTTCGCCAATTCCCGCACCGTCAGGTCGTGAATCAGCTCGATCGCTTCCGGACGTTCAATTTTGGCAACACGATCGCGGCGATCGCGGCGATTGTTCCGAGAGCCAGACCGGGATGATCCTTTCCGTTTCGGTGATGCAGGTGTGCGGGACACCTCAGCCTTGGGCTTCACTTGTTTCGGCGGACGGGCGATCGACTTACTGACCTCAACAACCACCTCGCCATTGGCGAGATCGTCATCTTCAAAGTCGTCGTCATCGCTGATCGGTCGTACGCGCCGTTTCGGTTTATTAACCTTGACGACCTTGTCTTCAACCTCCTCGACTTCACCCTTGCGTTTTTTCGCTTTTGGTTTGCGAGGCGGCTTCGGACGATTCAGGGTGAGATCGGTCGTGGTTTCACCGTCGTCATCCTTCGGCGTCGCAGTGATGCTATCGACGTCATCATCATCGTCGGCGATCTTCGATTTCGTGCTAGCCGAATTTAAGCGCACCAACTGCGGGCGCTTTAAATCTGGGACCGGTTCACGGCGGGGCGGATTGGAAGCCGTGGGGGCAGGAGCACTGGTTTTTTCGGGAATGGTCGGCTCGCTGCCGGGATCACCTTTCTTCTTCAGCTTGGGAGGTGCTACACCGGCGGAAAGCTGGGTTTTGGGTGCTGCGGCTTTGGCGGCACGCTGGGGCGGCCCTACCAACTGGGGTTTGGGCGCAGGCTTGATGGGGTCAGGCGTCTTCACCGGAGGAGTACTGGGAGGCGCTGCCGGAGGAGCGGCGGGGCTGGCGGCCACGGGTTTGGTCGGTTCCTTGGTTTTTGCCGACACGGGACGTACCGTCGGTGGCTTGGCCGGAGGGCTTGGCTTGGCGGGCGGTGTCACAGCGGGAGGTGTTGGGGCTGCCGCACTGGGTTTGGCCGCTGATGCCTCAGCACTCTTGGGCGGTACAGGTTTCGACAGTTCAGGACGCTTGGGAGCGTCTGCACTAGGCGTTTTCTTAACCTGTAGGATTTGTTGTTGTTTGCGGATTTTAGGACGCTCCGGGGACATACTGGGTCGCTCGGGTGTTGCAGATGAATGAGGGGGGGTCGGTCGAGTTGGGGGCGTAGCGATCGCACTAGTCTTGGCCGCTTTGCGGATCCGATGGGCATCGGATTCTGAGATCGTACTGCTGTGGCTCTTATAGGCGATCTCAAGTTGATCGCAGTGTGCCAAGATTTGCTTGTTGTCGACGTTTAGCTCCTTTGATAACTCATATAGTCTGACTTTCCCGTTATTCATCCAATCTGATCCTCTTTACATCATGATGTTGGTCGTCCCGTGTAAGTGATTTACGGTCGCTTCCGAACGGTTCGCTAGCGACAAACGACGCCAGAGGGATTGATAAAGATCCTCGCCAACGGTTGTACGCAAGGCACGACTGAGGCGATTTTTCTTTTGGGCGATCTTCAAACACTCTGCCGAGGGGCAAAGGTAGGCTGAACGCCCCATCCCATTGTCCAATTGTAGCTGATGCGATGGATGAACTCGGACGATTCGCCAGAAAGATGATTTTGGGCCAATTTCACCGCAACTGATGCAACGTCGATCGTGCTTGTTACTCATAGCTTGTGTAACTCCGCGATCGCCACGGAACGATCGCCACGTTTGGGTGCGGGTGTTCCCTCCGGTTCGAGTCTTCGGCGTGATGGTGTGATGCGTCGGTTGACACAGACACCAACTCCGGCGTGATCCGACAGGATGGGCGATCGCGGTGGGCTGGGATGTTATTCCTCTTCAGCTTCGTCATCGTCATCGTCGCGATCGTCGTGCCCTGCTGCGGCCAGATCGTCTACGGCCTCGGTCTCGGTGTCCGTCGCGTCCTCGTCCTCCTCTGCGATCGAGGAAAGGGTTGCTGCATCCGTGGTAGCGACGGTGTCCTCCTCCGCTGCCTCCTGCTCGGCCTCTAGTGCTGCGGCCTCTTCGGCTTCTGCGGCTTCAATCGCAGCGCGTTCAGCCTTGGCCGCCGCCTTAGCCTCCAGATCCGCCATGATGGACTCGTACTCTTCAGCGTATTTTGCTGAATCTTTAATGTCGATCTTCCAGCCGGTTAAACGTGCCGCCAGACGAACGTTTTGGCCTTCTTTACCGATCGCCAAACTTAACTGATTCTCCGGAACCAGCACATGGGCTTGACGCAACTCGGGATCAATTAACCGCACTTCATCCACACGCGCCGGTGAAAGGGCATTGGAGATGTACAAACCCGGATCGGGAGACCAACGGATCACGTCGATTTTCTCGCCGCGCAGTTCATTGACCACAACCTGAATCCGTGATCCCCGCGCTCCAATGCAAGCGCCGACGGGGTCCACGTCACTTTCGATCGTATCGACCGCAATCTTGGTGCGTGGCCCCACATAGCGTGACGGTGGGTTTGCCTCACGGGCTACAGCCACCACACGGACGACCTCATCTTCAATTTCGGGAACTTCGTTTTCAAACAGATAGACCACCAAACCCGCATCTGCGCGGGACACTAAAAGCTGCGGGCCACGGTGGGGGCCATCGCACACTTTTTTCAAGAACACCTTAAAGGTGGCATTGGCACGGTAGTTATCATTCGGGAGTTGTTCACGTTTCGGCAGTTCGGCCTCCACTTCCGCCTGACCAAAGCCACTGCTAACGGCCATCACCACCGACTGATTTTCAAACCGCAAGACACGCGCTTGGAGAACCTCCCCTTCCAGATCCTGAAATTCCTCTTGGATCAATTTGCGTTGCAGGTCGCGTAGTTTTTGGGCCAAGACCTGCTTGGTTTGGATCGCCGCCATGCGCCCGAAGTCATCTTTTTCGGGGGTCACATCGAGCACCACGGTATCACCAAGCTGAGCCTCTGCGGCCACCTCTTGCACCTCTTGCAGGGCAATTTCGTGATCGGGCACGATCACATCGTCCACAATACTTTTTGTTGCGAGCACTCGAAAGCCACCGTCTTCGGGATCGAGTTCAACCTCAAAATTCTCGAAATAGGTTTCCTCGAATTGGATGTCCATCCGTTGAGTACGGCGGTAGCGTTCGTAGCCTTTTAACAGGGCTTCGCGTAGGGCTTCTTGGACAGCCGTTTTCGGGAGGTTACGTTCACGCGAAATGCTATCAATCATTTCAGCGAGACCGGGCAAGGTCACCATGGACATGGACGTTCAGCTCCTAAATGAGACGGGTGAAGGGTTTGGGTTTAAGGACGAAAAAGGGGGATACAGGGGCGGAGGGGGACGATCGCCGATGCAGAATGCAACCTGACACGAGGGCGAGGTAGTTGGGGAATCGCGGTCTAGTTGCCGGACGGCGGATCGCGGTCGGGCAGGATTTCAACCTGTTACACGAGGAGAATCACGACTCTTCGCTCAGAACGACCTCCGCCACAAGGGTGCGAGGAATTTTGACCGTACGTCCTCGAACGTTGATGTAGACGGCATCCTCATCGCGTTGGGCGAGGCGACCGTTCCAGCTTTGTTGACCCTTAAACGATTCGCGGGTGGTGACCAGGACGCTAAAGCCTTTGAAGGCGGCAAAGTCACGATCGCTCGTCAAGATCTCCGAGACCCCCGGACTGGAGACTTCAAGGACATAGGCACTCGGAATCGCGTCGGATTCTTCGAGTTCTGCATCCAGTGCACGACTCATCTGTTCGCAATGTTCCAGGCTGGTGTCACCATCGTGACTGGAAATATCAACCCGCAACACGGGGGGATTTTGGTTGGTCTGAAACACCACATCAACGATGTCGAGGTTGAGGTCTCGGGCGATCGGGCGAGCGATCTCCAGGATTTGAGGAACAAGAGGATGAGTCATAGACGGACGGCCAGAAATCTCAAAAGATGGCCAATAAAAAAAGCGGGTCGAGCACCCACTTCATGCAGAACAGGCAATGCCTGACGTTCGATTCGCAGATCTCGATCGCCGATCGAGTTGCGTGTAGCGAAAACATCCAAGCGTTACAGACTCAGATATTTTACGCGATCGTGTGCCGGGTCTTCACGCCAGAGGGTTAAAGCGGCTGCAATAATCTCCGGGGTTGAAAGCTTCCACGCGCTCTAGCTTTGACTTTATCCCGAATTTACCGACTTTGGAATAGCATCGCGATCGTTAAGGGTGTGAAATTCGCACCACAGCAATCTTTTCCAGCCTATCAAAACTGACCAAACCCTATCAGGGTCGCAAAACCGAACCCGGACGCGAAATGATTCCGTGTTGGATTGAAGTTAGGATCAATCCAGGCTGTTTTTCCCGTCCGCTTTTCCGCGTGACAGCTTCTGAAGCCTTAGCTTGAAACCGTAAGGAGGTTGGCTCCCCATGTTCTATCACCCGTCTTATCTGCTGCTCATCCCCGGCATGTTGCTCATGTTTTGGGCACAAAGCCGCGTGCGCGGAACCTACGATCGCTTCTCAAAAGTCAGCTCTAGCCTCGGCATGACCGGTGCAGATGTGGCACGATCGATCCTGGACGACCTCGGCTTTCACGATATTGCAGTCGAATATGTCCCCGGCGAACTGACCGATCACTACGACCCAAGAGCCAAAACCGTACGCCTTTCCTCCAGTGTCTACGGATCGGCCTCCCTCGCGGCTGCGGCAGTGGCGGCCCACGAATGCGGACACGTGATGCAAGACAAGCAGGGTTACACCTTTATGAACCTGCGAGCCTCACTGGTTCCGGCGGCGAATATTGGCTCACAGTTCGGGCCGATTTTGGTGGTTCTCGGGATTCTGCTGAATGCGATGGCGGGCGTGTCGAGCCTGTTTGTCAACCTGGGAATTGTGCTGTTCGCAGCGTCGATTTTGTTCCACGTGGTAACGCTACCCGTCGAATTTGATGCCTCCGGCCGAGCGCTCAAGATTGTTCAGGCCCTTGGCATTTTGGACGGGGAAGAACGCCGGGGAGCTAAAGCCGTCTTGGATGCAGCCGCCTGGACCTACGTGGCAACGGCGATTTACTCGGTGCTGCAACTGGTTCAGCTCGTGATGATGTCACGGGATTAGTTGGACGCGGACTCGATCAACTTTAGTGTTCGAGTCATCCGTCACCGCAATCCAGACTTGACCGGTTTACAACCCCCCGCCGATTTGAAATCACGGTTGATCATCTTGAATCACAAACCGATCGTCGATCGGCCAAGTTCACGAAGAAGCTAAATCCAGATTGTGTCCAGATTTGGCCAAACCTCACACGTAAGCCACGGGTGGGGTTTGTGTTTTGCAGGCTTAAACCGTATGGGC